>JAZTZA010000248.1:0-5418 GCA_045637185.1 Acutalibacteraceae bacterium | reverse complement strand
GTCTGATAGGCTATGTAGCCGTAGCCACCGCCGTATTTCTCCATACACAAGGGAACGTTGGAGTATATGGGCGACGAAAGCTTTTCCAACGAGTCAAAGAAGCCGACACATTCGTTCAGGGCAACCTTGCCAAAGGCCGCTTTCTCGCGGTTTGCGGGGATCTCGGGCAGGACGGCCTTGGTGTGCTTTTGAATTACCTCGCGCACCGCAAGATACTTCGGAGTGATATCGCCGCACTCGGAGAGCAGAGCGTCGTAGTCGTAACTCGTTACGTCGGGGGAAAAGGTCTCGTAGTGGTTTGCGCCCGAGGTAAAGCCGAAGTTGGTGCCGCCGATGAACATATACATATTGAGACTGCCTCGGCTGAGCATATCGTCGACCACCTTGGCGTAATCCTCGGCGGAGGTGGTGTGGTGCTTCTCATCACCCCACGCATCAAACCAGCCGTCCCACATCTCCATACACATCTTCGGAGAATCGGGAAAAAGCTCGTCGTGCGCCTTGAAGTTTTCCTCGACCCTGCTTCCGAAGTTGACGGTGGCAAGACAGCCCTCGACGGAGCCGTCAAGCAGGTTGGAGCGGGAGGTGCCGTCGGAGGTAAATAGGGGAACGTCGATGCCCCTCTTGATAAATCCGTTTTTGAGGTAGGACAAATATTTCTTGTCATCGCCGTAGTAGCCGTATTCGTTCTCGCACTGCACCATAATTATTGGGCCGCCGTTAGTGAACAACAGGGGCCTTATCTCGTCGCACAGGCGGTCGAGATAACGGTCAAAATGGGCGATGTAAGCCTCGTTCATACAGCGGATCTCGATGTTTTCATCCGACTGTATCCACCACGGCAGGCCGCCGAACTCCCATTCGGCGCAAATATAGGGCCCCGGCCTTACGATAACCATAAGGTCGTGCTCGGCCGCGGTCTTTATAAACTTGGCAATATCAAGGATGCCTGAAAAATCATACTGACCCGGCACCTTTTCGTGCATATTCCAAGCGCAGTAGGTCTCGACACAGTTGCAACCGAGTGCCTTGAGCTTCAGGAAGATATCCGACCAGCAATCAGGCATATTTCTGAAATAGTGAACGGCACCCGAAATGAGTTTAATGGGTTTTCCGTCCTTTATAAATTGGTCGTTGCGAATTTCAAATGTCATATCATCACATCCCTATTGACAATATATCATATTCGGCAATAAGTGCAAGATGAAATTATAAAAACGACCGCCTTTTTTAAGCGGTCGCCTTTTGCAAATATGCTATTCGTCCTTGCCGAGAGCAAGCTGCTCCAACAGCTCGCGCACCATATTGATGTAACGGCAAAACAGCACCTCGCCGAGCTCCTGACAGACGGGGTCACCGTCCTGACCGCACATCATCGCAAAGGTTTGGCCGATGCGCCTGACGGGGTCTCTGCTCTGCCTTTTGGCAAGGTAGTAGAAGGAGAGGGAACCGCTGCTGCCGATGTCGTCGTAAAATTCGGGGTCGGAGCGCTTGAGGGTGTCGTAGAAGGAGTTGAGCGCAGTACGTGCTACCTGCACCGTCTTGGCGTTGTCCTCAAGGCCGGTCGAAACGGCAAAGCAGAGCAAAAGCCGCCTTTGAAGCAGCAGGTCGTCGTCGATATCAAGCTCAAAGCCGCGCTCCGCCTGCCTTGTGCGTTGAGCCAAGCCGGCGCCGATGCTTCTTGCGGCATCGAGCATATCGCGTGTCGCGTCGTCCTGTATGTATGCGGCGGCGCGCTGAGCGGCGGCCTTACGCATTTCTTTTGAATCAAATATCTTGACATCCTCTTCAAAGGTCATGCCAAACACTCCTTATTGCCGTTGCTTTATCTGAATAAGAGCCTGTGAAAGTTGGTCGGGGCAGGAGGTACCTCTGCCACCGCAGTTGATGCCCGAAAGACGCTCGATAACGTCGTCGATCTTCATCCCTGCAACGAGGGATGCGACCCCCTGCGTGTTGCCGTTACAGCCGCCGACAAAGCGTACCGAATTTATCCTTTCGTCGTCGATGTCGATGACTATTGAACGGGAGCAAACTCCCTTTGTTTTATACTCGTAGGTCACGAAAAATACACTTCCTTTTCAGTCTTTATTTTATAATATAACATTTCCCAAAACAAATCAATGAGTAATTTGTTACATAATTGTAACCTTTTTGTTGTTGCCAAATTGCAAATTAAGTGATAAAATATGCGGTAGTTTGGGAAATTATGTTTAGGAAACGGTGAAAGGAGGGCGTTGACGGTGAAACGGTTGATTTGTGTTTTGCTTGCTTTGATGTGTTTAGCGAGCCTTGTTGCCTGTGATTCTGACACGGGTTCGAGCTCCCGTCCGTCCAAGAGGCCGTCCTCTTCCTCATCGGTGTCAAACGACCCGTCTTCCTCGTCATCATCGGCCTCCTCGGTGCAAAGCCCCGAGTCCTCTTCGCAGGTCAGCTCGCAGCAGCCTCCTGTGATCAGGCCGACCACAATGACCAAACGCACCGCTTTTTACTCACCGCGTCAGGCAATCTGCGTCTACACCGTCTCGGCTGAGGGATTAGATGCCGACACCCTTTCGATGCTCCGCAGCTTGCAGGGCCTTATTGCGCGGTATGACAGCGCGGCGCTATATATTATCGAGGACAGCGCCGACCTGTTCTGGAAAAATTATGCCAACGACGAGATGGGCATATATTTTCAGACTGCAACGGTTGAGAGCATTATCGCGAGGTATTCCTCGCTTATTAACGGGGTCGTAATATACACCCCCGAAACCTATGAATATGAGGTCGCCTTCAATATGGCGGTCCAAAGTGATAAGCTTATCGCAACCGAGCAGGTGGCCCGCCGATATACGCTGACCGCGATGGGACAGATATCCGACGTGCGAAACCTGTATAAAGATAAGCGGGCGGCATACAATCAACTGCTTGCCGATGGCGGCAGGATCTGGGAGTACCTCTGCCTTTCGGGCGAGGGGTCCGATTTTGCCGATTACGCATACGCAACGGGTGCCTTGATGCTCAACCTTGATATTCAGGTGGATTGGGAGAAGGCTATGCTCGAGAGCCTGCTTCAGCGTGAGGGCTGGAGTCTGCCTGCGGTGGCTTTTGTTGAGCAGAAGCCCGACGGGCTTGTCACCCTGCTCAGCACCTTCGGCTTTGGTGCCCTGCAGATAGGCGGGTTTTCAAACGCCACCTTCCTGTCGTCCGTAACCACCGCAAAGAAATTTAACGCAAAGCAACCCTCGGTCAATACCGCAGGAGCCGAAGGCACAGCATATTTAAGCTTCTTGATAAGATCGGGTACGCTTGGTGACACCGTCAAGGGCGATTACGCCGTGTGGAGTGCCCAAAGCGGAAGTATTCCCGCTTCCTACGAGATGCCCCTCGCTCTTGCAGAGCTTGCACCTGCCGTCGTGATGTGGTATTCCGACGCGTCGGTGGACAAGAGCCGACTGGTCGCGCGCGGCTGGACCGACATCGACCAAAAGGCGATGCCCTACGAGCTTTACCGCAAGTGGCACAACGTCAACAACACCCTTATGTCATCGGTAGGACTCGGCATTGTTACCACCGAGAACTTGCGTGAGGACTCGATATACGGCGAAAACTACGGCGACGCAAGTAAGGCTTCGGGCATCTTCGTAACCGATGGAAGAGGGGAGGGCTTCGCTTGGTTCAGCGAGGAGACCCCCGTTATCGTCTCGGTCAACGTCAAGAGCCTGCCTGCCCTCGATGTCCTGCTCAGCAGTATGACCGCCCAGCGCAAGCCTCAGTATTATATCATCGCGCTGAGTACCGAGACCTTCTCTCAGCCCTATACCTATGAAGCGACCGAGCCCGACACTCAGGCTCGCACTGTATATCTCACCGATGTCCTGCTTGACCACACCTCACGCGAGGACGTGGCAATCAGAGCGGTGACGGCGGAAAATCTTATCCAGAGCGCAAAATTATATTATTCCTCAACCTCAGATCGCCCGTGATTCGTCGCGCGGCGATCTTTTAGGGTCAAAGGGGATGACGTTGTCCTTGCGAAAGAAACAGCGGCGAATCTTCCTTGCCATCTTTGCCTCCCATTCGGCGATTCTGCCCTCATATATGACACCAACCACAAGCAAAATTGCGATGAGTATCTCGATAGCACTTCTTACTGTATATTCGTTAGTCATTTTTGTGACCTCCTTGTCCTTTCTGACCTTATTATAGCCGACGCGGTGTCCCATTTATGTCACAGTAGATTTTGGAGTTAAAAATATTGACAAAATGCATCAGCCATTATACAATATATACTTAAGATAATAGGAAATTATGCCCTATTGAGAGGAGTTTTCTTAAGATTATGAAGAAGCAACTGGAAAAGGTCTACGATCCTCTGCAGGTTGAGGACCGACTTTATAAATTCTGGGTGGACGGCGGATACTTTCACGCCGAGGCCGATCCCGAGAAGGAGCCGTATACGATAGTTATACCCCCTCCGAACATCACGGGTCAGCTTCATATGGGCCACGCCCTTGACGAAACTCTGCAGGATATCCTTATCCGTTTCCGCAGAATGCAGGGCAGAGCGGCTCTTTGGCTTCCCGGTACCGACCACGCATCCATCGCGACTGAAGCGAAGATCGTCGCCGCGATGGCTGAGGAGGGCCTGACCAAAGAGGACTTAGGACGTGAGAAATTCCTCGAGCGTGCTTGGGATTGGAAGCGTAAATACGGCGGCCGTATCGTTGAACAGCTCAAGAAGCTCGGCTCATCATGCGATTGGGACCGTGAGCGTTTCACCCTTGACGAAGGCTGCAACCGAGCAGTCAACGAGGTGTTTATTCGCCTTTATGAAAAGGGACTCATCTATCGTGGTGAGAGAATAATCAACTGGTGCCCCCACTGTCTGACCTCCATCTCCGATGCCGAGGTTGAATATGAAGAGAGCGACGGCAGCTTCTGGCATCTGCGTTATCCCTTGAGTGATAACAGCGGATATATTGAACTTGCTACTACCCGTCCCGAGACTCTGCTGGGTGATACCGCCGTTGCGGTTCATCCTGAGGACGAGCGTTATAAGGCCCTTATCGGCAAGACGGTCACCCTGCCCCTTGTTAATAAGGAAATTCCCATCGTTGCCGACGAATATGTTGAAATGGACTTTGGTACCGGCGTCGTTAAGATCACTCCTGCCCACGACCCCAACGACTTTGAGGTCGGACTGCGTCATAACCTGCCTGTCATCAACGTCTTTACCGACGAGGCTGTCGTCAATGAGAACGGTGGCAAGTATGAGGGTATGGAGCGTTATGCCGCTCGCAAGGCCATCGTTGCCGACCTTGAAGCAGGCGGCTATCTCGTTAAGGTTGAGCCTATGCGCCACAACGTCGGCCATTGCTACCGTTGTAACACCACCGTCGAGCCCCGCGTTTCGAAGCAGTGGTTCGTCAAGAT
>JAZTZA010000247.1:0-2733 GCA_045637185.1 Acutalibacteraceae bacterium | reverse complement strand
GAGCCTTATCGGCATCCTCCTTGGCAACGACGATACTCATGCCGACACCCATATTGAAGGTGTTGAACATATCGCGCTCAGAAATTCCGCCACGCTTTGCGATAAGGTCGAAGATGGGCAGAATGCGGATTGCGCTCCTGTCGATCTTTGCACCGAATCCGTCGGGAATACTTCTCGCAATATTCTCGTAGAAGCCGCCTCCTGTGATGTGGGAGATGCCCTTTACTCTAACCTCGTCAAGCAGAGCAAGGACAGGTTTTACATATATCTTGGTCGGGGTCAACAAAGTCTCACCGATGGATTTTCCGCCAAGCTCGTCAATAGGTGTCTTAATATCGGCGTTCTCAACGTCGAACACCTTGCGGACAAGAGAAAATCCGTTTGAATGGACGCCGCTTGAGGGCAAGGCGATAACGACGTCTCCCTCGCACATAGTCTTGTTGTCGATGATCTTGTCTTTGTCAACGATGCCGGTGCAGTAGCCTGCAAGGTCATACTCGTCAACAGGATAAAATCCGGGCATTTCTGCAGTCTCGCCGCCGATAAGTGCGGCACCCGACTGTACGCAGCCCTCGCAGACACCCTTAACGATGTCAGCGATTCTCTCAGGAACATTCTTACCGCAAGCGATGTAGTCGAGGAAGAGCAACGGCTTTGCACCACTGCAGATGATGTCATTGACACACATAGCAACGCAATCGATACCGACAGTATCGTGCTTATCCATAATGAAAGCCATCTTGGGCTTAGTGCCGACGCCGTCAGAACCACTAACGAGTACAGGCTTAGTTATACCCGTCATATCAAGTTCGAACAGACCGCCAAATCCGCCGACATCGGAGCAAACGCCCTTGGTCATTGTTCTGGCAATATGCTGCTTCATAAGTTCGACTGCCTTGTATCCCGCAGTAATATCAACTCCGGCAGCAGCGTAGGCTTCAGACTTCGAATTTTTAATCATATCAATCCCTATTCCTTTCCATTCCAGCAATAAGTACAGAGCTTGCAGGGCTCAAGACCTATTGCCTCGATAATACCGTCCAACGACTGAAATTCAAGTGACGCAAGGTGTAATTGCTCGCATATCGCATCACGAAGCTTCTTTCCACGCTCGGTAGACGAATCGCTGTACTCATCGATATGCTTAAGTCCTTCATCCCCCTCAAGCTCCGCAATGATACGGCGGGCAATAAGCTCCATATCGTTGGTAGCCCTTGAGAAATTCAGGTATTTGCAACCAAACATAATGGGCGGGCAGGCAGAACGCATATGCACCGCTTTGGCACCGCTGCTGTACAAAAATTCATCCGTCTCACGCAGCTGGGTGCCTCTTACTATAGAGTCGTCAACAAATAAAAGGCTCTTATCTTCAATAAGGTCGGGCACGGGTATCTGCTTCATTTTTGCAACCTTAACACGTTCCGACTGCTTGGTAGAAATAAAACTTCTTGACCAAGTAGGAGTGTACTTGATAAAAGCGCGGGCAAACTGGATTCCGCTCTCGTTAGAGTATCCGATAGCGTGAGGTGTACCCGAATCGGGAACTCCGCCGACATAGTCGATGCCCTCGGCATTTCCTGACTCAGCGTCGTTGCGCGCCATTATCTTACCGTTGCGGTAGCGCATCATTTCAACGTTTACGCCCTCATAGGTTGAGGTTGGGTAACCGTAATAGCTCCAAAGGAATGAGCATATTCTCATTTCCTTACCGGGCTTAGCAAGCTGTGTGATGCCGTCGGCGGTAATTTCAACGATCTCTCCCGGACCAAGTTCCTTCTCATCAACATAGCCAAGCTTTTGATAGGCAAAAGACTCAAATGAAACACAGTAACCGTCTTCTCCTCTGCCGATAACGACGGGTAGCCGTCCTACCTTATCGCGTGCAGTAACGATGGTTCCCTTATCGGTGAGGATCATAATTGAAGCGGTGCCCTCTATCGACTGCTGGGCGAATTTAATTCCCTCAACAAAATCGCTCTTCTGATTGATAAGCGCGGCGACCAACTCGGTAGTATTTACATTTCCGCCTGTCATCGCATCAAAGTGTCCTCCGCCTGATGACAAGTACTGGCCTATAAGCTCATCGGCATTGTTGATAACACCGATCATACAGATCGCATAAGTGCCCAGGTGGGAACGAATGAGCAAGGGCTGAGGATCATAATCGCTGATACAGCCGATAGCGGCAGTTCCCTTCATCTCATCAAACACATGCTCAAAGCGAGTGCGGAATGGTGAATTCTCTATGTTATGTATGACACGCTGAAGACCGATCTTTTCGTCAAACGCCGCCATACCGGCGCAACGTGTACCTAGGTGCGAATGATAATCGGCACCGAAAAACACGTCAGATAAAACGTCGTTTTTTCCGACGGCTCCAAAAAAGCCTCCCATAAATTCTATCCTTTCTTCATAAAACCAAAAGACATATAAAAACCAACATTATCCTTTATCCATTTGTCACATCGACAACGGATAAAGGATGATGTTTAATTATAACTGAGCTGAAATTTTTGCGTCCTTTTCCAATACGGCCTTACTGTCAGCGGCACGCTTAGCATCGAGCTTCTGAGCAAGCTCAGCATCTTCGATGGCAAGCATCTGTATGGCAAGGAGTGCTGCGTTAGCACCACCGTTTATGGCAACCGTTGCAACGGGGATGCCCGAGGGCATCTGTACGGTGGAAAGCAGGGCATCCATACCGTCAAGCGTCTGCGATTTGCAGGGAATTCC
>JAZTZA010000246.1:0-2710 GCA_045637185.1 Acutalibacteraceae bacterium | reverse complement strand
GTCGACCTTCTCGGCCGCAACCACCGCCTTTTTTGCCGAAATGACGGGGCGATAGCCGAATTTTTCATAATATTTCATCAGTCCGCTGTCGGCAGGGTAAAGCCAAAAGGCCTCCACCCCATCATCCTCCATCTGCCTGTGGGCAAAGGGGATAAGGCGGCTCATAATCCCCTGCGACCGCCTTTTCAGCGAGGTCGCAACGGCATAAATATACCGCGCCGAAAGACTCCTGCCCTCACGTTCGATGGTGCAGGGCAGGCCGTACAGCGCGGCCGATATACCGCCGTCATCCTCAACGAAGATGTCGGCGGTATCCATATTAAACTCAAAAAACTGCTCGATATCCTGCGCCGAGTCGCCAAAGCCCTCCTGCCAAAGCGCCAAAAGCTCTTTGCGGTCTTTTTCATTGGCTCTGCGCAACATATCACTCATCCTTATACTTATTTTTTACCGCCTCAAGCTCGGCGACATACCATTCGACCAAGGAACGCGGCGAGCGCACCCTGACCATCGTGCCGAAGCCGAAAAGCCACGACAAAAACCTCGGTGACACCTCAACGCTGAAATGGGCGGTGAAATGTTCGTCGTCAAGGGGATGCATCTGCACCGAATTGCCGAACCTGTCGATCACGGCACCCGCCATCCTGTTATCAAAGTCGGCAACAACGGTAACCGTTTCGCCCGAAAACTGATCGAAGGCGGTCTTGCTCCTCTCGCTCGGGTCGTATAGGGCATACTCCTCCGACTTAAGACGGGGCAGATCGGTCACCTCGGCACCTTCCATTCGGTCAACGCGGAAGCTGGAGATGGCATCGTATTTTTCGTGGTAGGCGTGAAGGTAATACTTCTCGTCGTTCCACACGACCGCATAGGGACTGACCACATAGGCCTCGCCGTCGTTGCGATAGTGCTTCTCCTTGGTGGAGGTGTACTCGAAATAACGGAAGCAGATGCGTCGGTTGGCGGCGATGGCTCGGTAGAGGGCGTCGAGGGTGTAATAAACAAGCTCGTTGTCGGTCTTGCTTATGCCCCGCATATGCAGGCCCTTCTTGATCTGCTTTGCCTCGCTGAGAGAGGCGAGGTTGCCCAATTTTTCAATCAGCTCCTGCGACTTTTTCAGGGATATGAATCGCGACGACTGAACGGCATCGACCAGAAGGCGCAGTTCGGGCATCTCAAAGTCGCGGCTTGCGACATAGTACCCCCTCGGCTCAGCGTCGGAGCGGAGAATATCGACACCGTACTCACTTAACGCTTCGATGTGGCGATAGACCGTCTTTCGTTCGCACTCGTAGCCGTAGTCACCCAACCGCTCAATAAGCATAGCCGGTGTCATCGGATGCTGCTCGTCGGTCTCCTCCATAAGTATCTTGTAGGCGTAGAGCAGCACCAGCTTGGAGCCTTTGTTTCCTGCCATAGATTACAGGGTGCCGAAAATGCGGTCGCCTGCATCGCGCAGACCGGGTACGATGTAGCCGTGGTCGTTGAGCTTTTCGTCAACCGAGGCGGTGTAAACGGGCACGTCGGGATGTGCCTCGGTCAGCGCCTTGATGCCCTCGGGGGCGGCGATGATGCACATAAATTTGATAGAGCGGGGGTTGCGCTTTTTGATCTGGGTGATAGCGTCGATGGCGCTACCGCCTGTGGCGAGCATCGGGTCGAGAACGACGACGTCGCGCTCCTCCATATCGCTCGGCAGCTTGCAGTAGTACTCAACGGGCATAAGGGTGGTCGGATCGCGATAAAGACCGATGTGGCCGATCTTTGCGCCGGGGACAAGGTTCAGAACTCCGTCAACCATTCCCAAGCCTGCGCGCAGAATAGGCACAAAGGCAAGCTTGCGGCCTGCGATGACCTTGGTCTTGGCAAGGCTGACAGGGGTGTTGACCTCCACCTCCTTGAGCGGAAGATCCCTCGTTGCCTCGTAGCACATAAGGGTAGCAATTTCGCTGACGAGCTGACGGAAGTCCTTGGAGCTTGTCTTCTCGTTACGAAGAATGGTAAGCTTGTGCTGGACGAGGGGATGGTCGACCCACATTACGTTTTTGCTCAGTTGCATATCTTTCACTCCGTTCCGCCGTCTTGGACGGCTTAAAATAATTTACAGTTGTTGGCGTTGCTTCAGCTCGCGTTCCGCCTGCGGCAGTCGCAGATAGCTGGGCAACAATTGGGCCGCGCTGACGGGCGGCTCGTCCTGTGAGAGCAGGGCGACGTAAAGAGCCTTCTGACTGCGGATGTGCATCGGCGCCATCTTCGCACCGACTGCCTCGCCGAATTTTCCCATACAAAGCTCGGCACCGTTGCCCGTAAGCCAGATATCAGCATCGGCAAAGCGGCCCTCTTTCAGTTTCAAGAGCTCGTCGCGAAGCTCATCGCACATCAGCGCCCTATCCTCGCAGAGCCGCTCAATACGATTGCCATCGCAGTAGAAAAGCGCATTATAGACCTGCTGACAGCGGGCATCCATCACGGGACAAACGATACCCTTGAGCATCGATGCGCCGAAGGCGGCTGACTGCAGGGTGGATATCCCAACGACCTCCTTGCCCGTTCCCATCGCCATACCCTTGACGGCGGCTATGCCGATGCGCAGTCCCGTAAAGGAGCCGGGGCCGACGGTGACGGCAAATCGGTCGATATCGCCAAGGGAGAGGTCGGCGTTTTTAAGCATAGCGTCGACCATCGGCATCAGGGTGCGGCTATGGGTCAG
>JAZTZA010000245.1:0-1789 GCA_045637185.1 Acutalibacteraceae bacterium | reverse complement strand
AAAAAGGGATATTCGGGAACGGCGATGTTTTTGAAAAGGGAGCCGCTCGCGGTGACCTACGGCATCGGCATCGATAAGCATGACCGCGAGGGGCGGGAGATTACCGCTGAGCTTGAGGACTGCTTTGTCGTGACGGTGTATAGCCCCAACTCTCAAAACGAGCTTGCTCGGCTCGATTACCGAATGGAGTGGGAGGACGCCTTCAGGGAGTACCTTATGGAACTTGACAGGCGCAAGTCTGTGGTGGTGTGCGGCGACCTTAATGTCGCGCACGCCGAGATCGATCTCAAGAACCCTAAGACCAACCGGATGAACGCGGGCTTCACCGACGAGGAGCGAGAAAAGTTCGGCGCCCTGCTCGAGAGCGGCTTTACCGACACCTTCCGACTGCTCTATCCCGATGCCGAGGGGATCTATTCGTGGTGGTCATACCGCTTTCACGCAAGGGAAAAGAACGCGGGATGGCGTATCGATTACTTTTTGGTGTCCGACAGGCTTCGTGATGCCGTCAGACAGGCAACTGTCCACGCCGACATCTTCGGCTCTGACCATTGTCCCGTCGGCCTCGAGCTTGAAATGTAGCGCAGAATTATGTAAACCCCTGACCGAGAGGTCAGGGGTTTTGCTTTTGCCGTGATTTGTCGGAGTAAAAAGGTTACAAAATTGTAATTGGAAATCGTGCTTGCTCCAATATATAATAAAGATAAAGAAAACATAGAGGTGATGTGTATGAAAAAGTATGTGATCGCGGTTGGTATGGTCCTTTCGCTTTTGCTCTGCGGATGCCAAGGGTTGACCGATGCGGCTTCATCCGACAATGCCGTTGGTGATAAGGGGCTGGACTTCAAGGTCAACGAGCATTCGCCCGAGTACAACGTGACGGTCGTGTATAACGACGCAGACCCTCAGCTTGCAGAAGGGATAGTTATAACCGACAAGGAGACCTCGAAGCAGGTACAGCGGATAGAATTGACCGATAACGAGTTTTTCTCAAAGGCCCCCGTATATGCCGCCGATGTTACCTTCGACTCAAACGCCGACCTGCTCGTGCCGTACGGCAGTTCGGCAAGCGGGGTATATTTTCAGGCTTACGTGTGGCAGGAGAGTGAGGGGCTCTTTGAGTTAGCACCGTCCTTTCAGGACATTCCCAACTTTACTGTTGACCGAGATAACGACCTTATCCTCTCAAAGCGTACGGCAAGCAGGATGACCAATTATTTGGTGAGCGGTTACGACCAAGATAAAAAGGATTTTATTGTCATCCGCTCGGTTTATTGGGAACCTGCTGAGGAAGATGGCCAGATGCATTTCGTTGAGAAAAACCGCTCGGAATCGGGAGAAATGACGGTGGTCAGCGAGTTTTCGGTTTCGGGTGACGGAATCGATATAAGCAAGGCCGACCCAATGACCGCGCCCTATTTCAAAGACGGGTCGCTGTGGGACCTTGACGGCGCAAGGTGGGATGCGACATTTTATAAGCCGTAAGTAGAACCGCCAAAAGCAGAATTATGTAAACCCCCGACCGAGAGGTCAGGGGTTTTGCTTTTCAAAAATCAATTATATCTGCCCGCCTTATCGCGTAAGAATATACAAACGCGATAAAACGGGGGCAAGAAACATGATATTTTCGGCTTTGCTGAGCCTTGCGGGAGGTATTGCCTTTTTCCTCTACGGTATGCAGGCGATGTCGGATGGGCTCGAAAGCCTCGCAGGCAACAAGATGAACCGCATACTCAACGGTATGGCCTCGAGTCTGCTCAAGGGTACTGCGGTGGGGCTTCTTGTTACG
>JAZTZA010000244.1:0-2638 GCA_045637185.1 Acutalibacteraceae bacterium | reverse complement strand
GGTCGCCTGTTTGTCCGCTCAGCCGCAGGCTGTTTATCCGCGTTTTGAGGGTTGCGATTGTTTGCGTTTTGTTTCTCGCGCGTGTAAATCGTATGTTGTAGGGGCGAACTGTGTTCGCCTGACATTTATCAACCAAGTTCCCATTACAAAAGAGCGCACTGCAGGAAAGCAGTGCGGTCTTTCTATTCAAATATACCTATTTACTCCTCGCTGTTGCGCTCGGCGTTCTCCATTACGGCGTTAAAGGCCTCTTCGACACCCTCGGGAACGCTTGCGGTTGCTTCAACCTCAGCCTCAGCCTCGGGGGCGTTGTCGGCGGCATCCGCCTCGCTGGGAGCCTCAGCCTGCTGAGCCTCCTCCTCGTCGTGCTCGGTGATCTGCACCGAGATGACGTGCTCGTTCTCGTTCTTGAACTTCATAACGCAGACGCCCTTGGCGGTACGCGCGAAGGTGCTGATGGAGTCGACGGCGATGCGGATGATGATGCCCTCGGAGGTTATCATAATGGCATCCTCGTCGTCGGTGACCGCCTGAATAGAGGCCACCTTGCCGTACTTCTCGACCTTATAGTTGGTCAGGCCCTTACCGCCTCTCGACTGACGGCGGTACTCGCTGAACTCACTGCGGCGGCCGTAGCCCGACTCGGTGACGGTCAGCAGCATCTTCTCATCGTCGACGACCGCCATTCCGACCACCTCATCGTCAGCATCAAGGGCGATAGCCTTGACACCGCGAGCAGTTCGTCCGAGCGGACGGGCATCGTTTTCGTTAAAGCGGATGGCCATACCGTTGTGGGTGGCAACCAGCAGGTCGTTGTCGCCGCTTGTTACCGCTACCCAGCGAAGCTCGTCATCCTCATCGAGAACGACGGCGATAACGCCGCCCTTACGGGAGGTGTTGTAGTTGGAGAGCAGGGAGCGCTTGACGATGCCGCGCTTGGTTATCATGCACAGGTACTTGTCCTCTTCAAACTCGCGGACGTTGAGCATAACGGTGATCTTCTCGTTGGGCTGGAGGGGCAGAACGTTGACAATGTTCAGTCCCTTGCTTGTACGGGAGCCCTCCGGCACCTCGTAGGCCTTGAGCCTGTATACTCGGCCGAGGTTGCTGAAGAAAAGGACGTAGTCGTGGCTGTCGCAGACAAACATATAGTCGGTCATATCCTCTTCGCGAGTGGTCATACCGATCTTGCCCTTGCCGCCGCGATGCTGCAATCTGTACTCGCTGGCAGGCAGGCGCTTGATATAGCCCATCTTTGTGAGGGTAAGAACCGACGATTCGTCGGGGATGAGGTCCTCAATGTCGACCTCGCCGCTGACGTCGGTGATCTCGGTGCGGCGGTCATCGGCGAACTTGTCGCGCAGGTTAAGTGACTCGGTCTTGACGATGTCGAGGATCCTCTCGCGGCTGGAGAGAATGGCATCGCACTCCTTGATGAAGTCGAGCTTCTGCTGCAGCTCATCGAGGATCTTCTGCTTTTCGAGGCCTGCAAGCTTGCCCAACTGCATCTGCACGATGGCGGTGGTCTGCAGGTCATCAAGTCCGAAGCGCTCGGAAAGGGCTTCCTTACTCTCGGCTATGGTCTTGCTGTTGCGGATGATACTGATGACCTCGTCGATGAAGTCAAGGGCAACCTTCAGACCCTCTAAGATATGGGCGCGCTCGGCCGCCTTCTTCTTGTCATACTCGGTGCGGCGGCGGATGATGTCATACTGGAAGTCGATGCAGTTCTGGAGCATCTCCTTGAGGGTGAGAATCTGCGGCTTGCCGTTGACGATGGCGAGCAGAATTGCTCCGAAGGTGGTCTGCAACGAGGTGTAGGAATAAATTTTATTCAGGACGACCTGCGGATTGGCATCACGCTTGATGTCGACGACGATGCGGATACCGCCGTCACGCTTGGACGAATAGTCGACAACATCCTCGATGCCCTCAATCCTCTTTTCAGAGGCGAGGTCATAGATGCTCTTTACGAGGTCCTTCTTGCGAACCTTGTAGGGAATCTCGGTGATAACGATGCGGAACTTGCCGTCGCGCTTCTCCTCGATCTCGGCCTTACCGCGAACGACTATCTTACCGCGGCCGGTAGCATAGGCGGCGCGGATACCCGAACGGCCCATAATGGTGCCGCCGGTTGGGAAGTCGGGTCCCTTGATATACTGGCAGATGTCGGCCAGCTCGGCATCGGGGTTGTCGATAAGACAGCACATTCCGTCAATGACTTCGCCGAGGTTGTGGGGCGGAATTTCGGTCGCCATACCGACAGCGATACCCGACGAGCCGTTGACCAGCAGCTGCGGAAAACGCACCGGCAGAACAACCGGCTCTTGCAGACGGTCATCGTAGTTGGGTACAAAATCGACGGTATCGCGGTCGAGGTCGTCGAGCATATGCATCGACAGCCTGTTCATACGCGACTCGGTATATCGGTAGGCGGCGGCAGGGTAGCCGTCGATGTTACCGAAGTTTCCGTGTCCGTCTATCAGGGGATAACGCAGGGAGAAATCCTGCGCCATACGAACCATTGCATCGTAAACCGAAGCGTCACCGTGGGGATGATAACGTCCCAGAACGGTACCGACGGTGTCGGCGCACTTGCGGTATGCCTTATCGGGAGACAGACCGTTCTCGTACATAG
>JAZTZA010000243.1:0-6170 GCA_045637185.1 Acutalibacteraceae bacterium | reverse complement strand
TCATAAAGCCGATAAGGGCATTCTTACCGAGGGAGACCTCACCGTTGCAGGTTGCGGGGCCGTCAGCGATGACCTCCCCTGCTTCGATCTTCTGGCCGACATCAACGATGGGGCGCTGATTGATGCAGGTGCTGTGGTTGGAACGCAGGAACTTGATGAGCTTATACTCATCACACTCACCCTTTTCGGTGGTGACAACGATGCGGTCGGCATCGACCGACTTAACGGTACCTGCGCGCTTGGAAACAACGACGACACCTGAGTCAAGGGCCGCCTTGTACTCCATACCGGTTCCGACGATAGGGGCCTCGGTCCTCAGAAGCGGAACAGCCTGCTTCTGCATGTTCGAGCCCATCAGCGCACGGTTGGTATCGTCGTTTTCAAGGAAGGGGATCATAGCGGTGGCAACCGATACGACCATCTTCGGCGAAACGTCCATATACTGTGCGTGGTCGGGGGTGATCTCAAGGAACTGGTCACGGTAACGGGCGGTGACCATCTTATTGATAAAGTAGCCCTTCTCATCGATGGGGGTATTGGCCTGCGCAACGACAAACTCGTCCTCTGCGTCGGCGGTCATATACTCAACGACGTCGGAAACGTAGGGCACGCCCTGATCGTCGGTAAGGATCTTGCGGAAGGGTGCCTCGATAAAGCCGTAGCGATTGATACGGGCATAGGTAGCAAGATAGGAGATAAGTCCGATGTTGGGTCCTTCAGGAGTCTCGATCGGGCACATACGTCCGTAGTGGCTGTAGTGAACGTCGCGGACCTCGAATCCTGCGCGGTCACGGGAAAGACCGCCCGGTCCCAAGGCAGACAGACGGCGCTTATGGGTCAGCTCGGCAAGGGGGTTGGTCTGATCCATAAACTGAGAAAGCTGCGAAGAACCGAAGAACTCCTTGATGGCGGCAACGATGGGACGGATGTTGATCAGGCTCTGAGGAGTGATAACGTCGGCATCCTGTGCCTGCAGGGACATCTTCTCACGGATAACGCGCTCCATACGGGAGAAGCCGATACGGAACTGGTTCTGGAGCAGCTCACCTACGCAACGGATGCGGCGGTTGCCCAGATGGTCGATATCGTCAACGGTTCCGACTCCGTGAGCCAGACCCATAAAGTAGTTAAGGGAAGCGAAGATGTCATCAAGGGTGATGTGGTTGGGAATAAGTTCAGCGGCGCTGTCGATAAGGGTCTGCTTGAGCTCTTCCTCATCCTTTGCATCCTCAAGTATCATCTTGAGCAGGTCGAAGCTGACGTGCTCGTTAACGGTGTCGCACACCGCGTCATAGACCTCGGCGGAAACAAAGTTCTTCAGGTCGACCATACGGTTGGAAAGAACCTTGACCTCAACCTTTGCACCCTCGGGGTCAACAACGGTAACGTAAACCTCGCTTACGCCGGCATTCTCGATGGCGACCGCCTTCTCGCGAGTGAGCACCTCACCTGCATCGGCAAGGATCTCGCCGGTAAGGGGTGCAACAACGGGACGGGAAACGACCTTGCCCGAGATACGCGGAGCAACCGAAAGCTTCTTATTATACTTATAGCGGCCTACGCGCGACATATCGTAACGGCGCGGGTCGAAGAAAAGGTTGTACAGATAGCCCTTGGCTCCCTCTACGGTGAAGGGCTCACCGGGACGAAGCTTGCGGTATACCTCAAGAAGAGCACCCTCGACATCGGAGGTGGAGTCCTTCTCCAAGGTGTTCTTGAAACGGGTATCCTCGCCCAGCATCTCCTCCATCTCGGCATTGGTCATAGCCGTCTCGGTGAAGATACCGAAAGCGCGCACCAAAGTGCTGACGGGGATCTTGCGGGTCTTGTCTATACGGACATAGAGGACCTCGTTCTGATCGGTCTCATACTCAAGCCAAGCACCGCGGTTGGGGATAATGGTAGAGTTGAAGAGCTTGCGGCCCGACTTATCGATCTCGGCATCAAAATAAACGCCGGGGGAACGGACCAGCTGAGAAACGACGACGCGCTCCGCACCGTTGATAACAAAGGTGCCCGACTCGGTCATCAGGGGGAAGTCACCGATAAAGACCTCACTCTCCTTGATCTCGCCGGTCTCTTTATTAAGGAGTTGCGCGCGCACGCGCATAGGAGCGGCATAGGTAGTCTCGCGCTCCTTGCACTCGGTAACCGAATACTTAGGCTTGTCGTCAAGACGATAGTCTATAAAGCTAAGAACCAGATTATGAGAAAAATCCGATACCGAAGAGAAGTCGGCGAAAACCTCACGCAGACCCTCTTTCAGAAACCACTCATATGAATCCTTCTGAATCTCAATAAGATTGGGCATATCCAAGACTTCGTTGATCTTGGAGAAGCTCATGCGGACATTGTTGCCAAGTTTGACGGGCTTAACGCTCACCATAGGCTTTATCACTCCTTCATCTGATTAGCCAAAGAAGAGGCCTGTGAAAATCAGGGCTTGAATTTGCTGAAAAAATGTGCTATCATTAGCAAGTCAAGGCTGAAAAAGGACACAGACACCCATTTTTATGCAGTATACTATTATATGATAGGTCGTCCTGAAAGTCAAGGGCAATTTAATAATTTTTTTCATATATTCCAATATTTTCAAAAAACCTCGGTGCCGACAGTTACTTTTGTCACTTGTCGGTGCCGTTTTTTGTGCATTACGCATCTTGAAGAAGGGTGACATATCTGTTATAATGATTTTGATTTTGCAACCTGTAAGTCCTTTTAGGACTAATGAGCAGGTTTAGTTCCGCCAAACTACACCGAAAAGGAGGATTCGCCGTGAAAGGATTAAAGGCCGCGCTCAAATTGCTTTTGTGCCTGAGTGTTGTGCTGACCGCACTCTTTATAAGCCCCGTAGCCGCCTTTGCCGAATCCGCCAAGATCGGTATCGTTACAACCGCCGACGATCCGCTGAACGTGCGTTCGGGTCCCGGCAGTTCATACGCACGTGTAGGCACCGTTCCCAAGGGCGAGACGGTCACCCTGCTCGATACCTCGAACAGCGATTGGTACCGCATCAAATACGGCGATCTCGAGGGCTACGCGTCCTCAGCCTACATACAGATAGTTCCCGAATACGTCCCTGACGGCGACTTCGAAGAATATCTGACCTCGCAGGGCTTTCCCGAAAGCTACAAGCCTTATTTGAGAACACTGCATCAGATGTATCCCAACTGGATATTCGTTGCCAAAAAAGTTGGGCTCAATTGGAACGCCGCCCTCAACGCTGAGTGCGAACAGGGCCGAAGCCTTACCTCCCTGCCCTACTCCATCGGCTCCGAGCTCTCCTTTGAAAAAGGCGCGTACAACTGGGACACGGGTACCCACGTCGTCTACGACAGCGGCGGCTGGGTAATGGCGTCGAAGGAACTGGTCGCCTACTCCCTTGACCCGCGCAATTACCTAAACACCACCTACGCCTTCGCCTTCCAATCGATGTCCTACTCCCCCAACGAGACCTACGAGGGTGTGCAGAACATCGTTAAAAACTCCTTCCTCAGCGGCGCCTACCCCGCGGGGCTCGAGGACTCGGCAAGCTACGCCACCTACATCGACGCTATACTTGCCGCCGCTCGCGAGTCGGGTGTCAGCGCCTACCACCTTGCCTCCTACATCGTACAGGAGCAGGGCAATTCGGGCACCGAGCTGTCCTTCGGCACCTATCCCGGTTATGAGGGCTACTACAACCTGCTGAACATCAACGCCTACAGCTCGGGCAATTACAGCGCAAGACAAATGGGCGCGATGCACGCCAAAAACAAGGGCTGGAACACTCCCTTTAAGGCGATGCTCGGAGGCGGACAGTTTATCGCCAACGGATATATCAACGTCGGTCAGAACAACACCTATCTAAAGAAGTTCGACCTCATATCCACCGGCGGCTACTACAATCATCAGTACATGACCAACATCAAGGCGGTCTTTACCGAATCGAGCAAGCTTGCCACCGCCTATGACGGTATGCTTGAGCTTGGATACACCTTTGAGATTCCCGTGTTTGACGAAATGCCCGAGCAGGCATGTCCGAAGCCCACTTCGGCAGGCAGTAACAACAACCTGCTCAAAGCCCTCTCAGTCGAGGGACAGGCTCTGACCCCTTCTTTTGAGAGGTACGGATATTCCTACTCGCTGATAGTTGACTCCTCGGTAGCATCGGTCAACATTATCGCCGAGGCGCACGACGGTACCGCCACCGTAACCGGTGCGGGTCAAAGGGCTCTCGTCGACGGCAACAACGCCCTTGAGGTGACCGTTACCGCCGCAAGCGGCACTACCCGAACCTATACGGTATCGGTCTTCCGCGAGGCAGGCGGCGAGACTCCCGAGCCCGAACAGCCCAAGCCCCCCACCATCAACGGCTCCTACACCGTCGGCACCTACGTCACGGGTGTAGCGGTCGGCACAAGCGTTGAGGACTTCATTCTCAAACTCGGGGTCGAGAACGCTTCGATCGAGGTGCACGACTCATCCGACAACGCCAAGACCACGGGAGTTGTTGCTACGGGCGACAAGGTACTGCTTTATCAGGACGGCACCGCCGTTCTCAACTACTCCATCGTCATCTACGGCGACACCAACGGCGACGGCAAGGTCGCCTCGAGCGATCTGCTGAGGGGACAAAAGCATATCCTCGGCATAAACGCTCTGACAGGTGCACAGCTTGAAGCCTGCGACATAAATCACGACGGACGCATCTCGTCGGTCGACCTCCTCGCAGGACAAAAGCATATCCTCGGCATCAAGAGCATCACCCAATAACAAGAGGAGGATAAGAGTATGAAAACTACTATCAGGCATCTGATATGCCTGCTTTGCACGGCGGCCATCGTCTGCTCGCTGTCGGTCTTCGGAGCCTTTGCCGCGTCAAGCTCGTCGGCCGTGTCGGTAAGCTCATCCAACGTAACCATCGGCAACAACTTCACCGTCACCGTAAAGGTATCTGCCGCCTCCATCGGAAGTGTCGACGGAGCGCTGACCTACGACCCGTCGGTAGTTGAGTTTGTGTCGGGCAACGACGCTTACGGCACCGCAGGCAGAGTCCTGCTGAACAAGTGGGTTATGGCCGACAACACACCCTCGATTACCTTTAGCCTGACCTTTACCGCAAAGGCGGCGGGCAGTTGTGCCATCTCCTTCAACACCACCGAGGTCACCAACTTCAATGAAGAAGCCCTCGACCTCTCCTCAGCCTCGGCCAACGTCACCGTTTCGGCTCCGGTTGTGCTTTCGGGCAACGCCAACCTCTCATCCCTGAAGGTGTCCTCGGGCACCCTCTCCCCCGCCTTTTCGGCCAACACCACCAACTACTCTGTAACGGTGCCCAACAACGTCACCAAGGTGACGGTCTCCGCAGTCGCCGCCGACAAGGATGCCAAAACCGCCATCTCGGGCAAAGATTCCCTTTCGGTCGGCACCAACACCCGAGTGATAACCGTCACCGCCCCCAACGGCGCGACCAAGAAATACACGGTCAAAATCACGCGCAAGGCGGCCGAGGGTCAACCCAATTCCAGCGTTGCTCCCGAGCCTGAGCCAGAGCCTCCGGTCGTATCCAATGTCAAGGTCACCGTCGGCGATGTGCAGATGACGGTGGTCGAGGATTTCAGCGGCATTGATATCCCTGCAGGGTTTGAACTCTCCGAGCAAGCCATCAACGACAACACCGTAGTGTGCGTCAAAAACGCCGCAGGCATCGTTATGCTCTATCTTCGCGGCGAAGAGGAGAGCGGCTTCTACGTATACAACAACGAGAGCATCTCCTTTACCAAATACGCGACCTTAACGGTCGGCGGCACCACATATATCCTGCTTGATAAGCCGAGAAACGTCGGTGTTCCCACAGGGTTTACCTCCGCAGAGCTGACCATCGGCGAGACCCCCGTTACCGCTTGGGTCTCGGCGGAGGACGACAGCTTCTACGCCGTATATCTGTGCGGTGCAGGCGACTACGTCGGCCTCTACCTATACGACGCGAAGGAGGGCACCCTCCAGCGTTACTTCGAGCGCGAAGAGAACCTTCCCATTCAGGCTGAGCCCAAGCCTGCCGAGCCCGAAGGCCCGCTCGCTTGGATGGCGAACAACGTGCTGTGGATCGCAATCGGCGCAGGCGCAGACGTTGCGCTGGACGCGGCCGACGTTGTGCTCATGCGCTCCAATCTGCTGGACGTTCCCGC
>JAZTZA010000242.1:0-4655 GCA_045637185.1 Acutalibacteraceae bacterium | reverse complement strand
CACGATGAAAACAAGGGCCTGATCGAGCGCGGCGTTGTCGCAGGAATCTATGGCGAGAATTACGAGCTTTAATTTGATCTGAATACAAAAAACCGGCTGGTTACCGTTTGGTAGTCAGCCGGTTATTTTATATTTCTTGCTTGTTCAAGATCAAGTGAAAGCTGTTCGGTCAAAGCATCGATGGAGTCAAATTTCCTCTCATCGCGCAGATGTCTGAGCAGTTGAACCTCGACCGATCTTGAATAAAGGTCGCCCTCAAACCCGTCTATATAGGTCTCTGCCAGCGTAACAGGGGAGAGAAATGTCGGCCGAATTCCGACATTGGTGACTGCGTTGTAGGTAACCGAGCTAACCGTTACTTTTGAAGCATAGACGCCAAACCGCGGCAGTACAAAGTCATCGCTGAACACCTGATTGGCGGTTGGGAATCCCATTTCGCGACCTCTTGCGTCCCCGTGAACGACGGGGAAGTCGATGGAGAAGCAACGGCCAAGCATCTGAGCCGCTAACTCCATATCGCCCTCTTCAATGGCGGTGCGAATTCTCGTCGAAGATATCGCTTCACCCTCAAAGGTGACCGCATCACAGACCTTGACACCGATGCCATTCTTCATTCCGTAATCGATCACGGTGTCTGCCTTACCGCTTGCACCCTTTCCGAAGCGGAAGTTGAAGCCGAAAACGATGTTTTTAGCGCCAAGCTGACCCACAAGCATATCAAGATAGGCCTGCGGCTCCATATCCCTGATATCGTTGAAATCGAGCCGTATAACGCCGTCAACACCGAGAGACTCAAATATGTCGTCGGTGGTGTTTTCGGAGAAAATGCGGCGCTTCTTGCCCGAAAAAAGCACGCCCTGCGGATTTTGCGCGGTGGTGACTACAACAACGGGCAGGCCGAACTGCTTTGCAGTTTCGATAACCCTGCGGTGACCGAGATGCACTCCGTCGAAGGTGCCGAGGGCAACGGTACAACCGCCGTCAACGCGGAAGATCTTATCGGTTATCCTCACCCGTTTTCACCTCCAAGCAAAACGCACTGCACCTTTAATTGCGTGCCGTCACTCTTTCCAAGTCCTATCATCACACCTGCGCGGTCGTAGACACGCGCATAACTGTCGGGCAACAGGTCGCCCTCGATATCTAAACGGCTCAAAAACAGCTCGCCGCCGTGTAAAAAGCGGTTGCGCTGATTATCGGTCACTGTCACACGCGGGAAATGTAGGACGCAGCCCTCTGCGCTTTTTAGATATTTCATCGGCTCCTCGGTCAGTTGCTCGAGGGTAACGCAGTCGGAAATATCAAATCCGGCCGCAAAGGTCCTCTGCAATCCGCCCAAGGTAGCACCGCAACCGAGCGTATTGCCGATATCGTCGACCAGCGAGCGTATGTAGGTGCCCTTTGAACAGAGCACGTCAAGCAGATAGTGACCCTCATCGGTCTTGCCGATTATTTCGAGGCTTTTGATCTCAATGTCGCGCGCCTCGCGTTCCACCTCGATACCCTGACGCGCAAGGTCGTAAAGCCGCTGCCCGTCCTTTTTTAGCGCCGAGTACATCGGCGGCATTTGCTTTATCCTACCGCGAAAACGGGTAAGCGCCGCTTCCATCTGAGCATCGTTAATGCTATGCTCTTGCGTTGAAATGACATTTCCCGTAATATCAAGGGTGTCGGTCCGGACACCGAGAATAACGGTAGCGGTGTACCGCTTGTCCGACTCAAGCATAAAGGATGAAAGACGTGTCGCCCTTCCGAGCAAAATTGGCAAAACGCCGGTCGCCATTGGGTCAAGAGTTCCCGTGTGACCGGCGCGTTTTTCACCATATAAACGGCGAACCTGCGCCACCGCCGCAAAAGATGTCATCGACTGCGGTTTGTTTAATAATATCAGTCCTTGCATTTGATACCCATTTCCTCTGCGACCGCATTTATAACGGCCGCCTTCGCCTCATCGATGGGCAGACAAACCTCGCAGCCTGCGGCACGAACGTGACCGCCTCCGCCGAGTCTGCCGCAAATTGCAGAAGCGTCGACCGACTCGGAGGTTCTGACCGACACTTTGTATCTGTCGGGTCCGCGGTGACGGAAGGTAAGCCCCACCTCAACCCCTTCGATCTGACGGGAAAGAGCGGTGATGCCCTCGAGGTCGTCGGGGGTGGTCATATTCTGCATCTCATCGGTCACCACTATCATCGCGCAACGGTTGTCAAATCGGTACTCAATGGAGTCAAGCACCATTCTCTCGACTTCAAGACGGGCGCGAGATTTGGTGTCGAACATTACGCGGTTGATGTGAGCATAGGGCGCGCCTGCCTCAATAAGCCGCGCCGCAACGACGTGGGTCTCAGCCGAAGTGTTCGAATACTTAAAACAGCCCGTGTCGGTGGCGATACCTGTGTAAAGACAGGCAGCGATGTCGGAATCGATGTCGCAATCCATCTCAAGAATAAGGCGGTACATCACCTCGCAGGCGGCCGATGCGTCGCCGTCAAGCAACAGCATCGGGCACTCCAATCGGTTTGAGACGTGATGGTCAATGCAAAGTTCGATCTTGTCGGCATATAATTCCTGCAGGGAGCCGAGCAGCTTGGTGTCGGCAAGGTCAACGGCGATGATGTGCTCGGGCTCAAATTCACGTGACGCAACACCCTCTACCATATAGTCATAACGCGCAGGAATGGGGTCGTGGCAAGCACAACGCGCACTTTTGCCCATCTGCATCAGCGCGCGGCATAGGCCATAGCCCGAGCCGACCGCATCGCCGTCGGGTGACGCGTGCATCAGGATGAGATAGTTATCATTTGCCTTTAACCATTGGGAAACTGTGCTGATATCAGTCCTTGTTTTCCTCATTATCGGTCTTCATTCCTTCCAGCATACGTGCTATGTGAGCACTGTGCTCAATGGAGTTGTCGGGGATAAAGCGCAGCTCGGGCACCTTGCGCATCTTGACGCGTGCGGCAAGCTCGCGGCGAATGTAACCCGACGCGCTCTCGAGCCCCTTGACCGCCTTTTTGGCCGCCTCAACGCCCTCCATAGCCCCGACGTAGATCTTGGCATAGGAGAGATCGTTGGTGATCTCCACACGGGCGATGGTCAGCATATATTGGGTCACACGGGGGTCTTTGAGCTCACGAAAGATCTCTGACAACTCAAATTTAACATCGGATGAAAGTCGGTCTATTTTATAACCTGCCAATGATGTCAATCCTCTCTGTATTCCTCAATGATGAAGGACTCGAAAATGTCGCCTTCCTTGATATCGTTGAACTTATCCAGTCCGATACCGCACTCGTAGCTCTGAGCGACCTCCTTGACGTCGTCTTTGAAACGGCGCAGGGAGTCGATCTTATCCTCGCAGATGACGATACCGTCACGAACGACGCGGATCTGGCTGGTGCGGGTAACCTTACCGTCGGTAACGTAGCAGCCTGCGATGGCGCCGACGTTGGAGATGCGGTAGACCTGACGGACTTCGGCACGGCCGAGTTCAACCTCGCGGAACTTAGGCGCGAGCATACCCTTAATAGCAGACTCGATCTCCTCGATGCAGTCGTAGATGACGCGATACATACGCATATCAACGCCCTCACGCTCTGCGCTTATTTTAGCGCTTTGCTCGGGACGGACGTTGAATCCGACGATGATAGCGTTGGAGGTGTTGGCGAGCATAACGTCGGACTCGTTGACGGCACCTACGCCGCCGTGGATGACGCGGACTCTGACCTCCTCGTTGGAGAGCTTTTCAAGTGACTGACGGACAGCCTCGACCGAGCCCTGAACGTCGGCCTTGACGATGATGGAGAGCTCCTTGAGGTCGTTATCATGCATCTGACTGAAGAGGTTGTCGAGGGTGACCTTCTGAGCGGCGCCCCAGACCTCTTCCTTAGCCTGATGTCTGCGCTGTTCGACCAGCTCGCGTGCAAGACGCTCGTCGGAAACGGCGTCAAAGGTATCACCTGCGCTGGGTGCCTCGTCAAGACCGGTGATCTCAACGGGGATGGAGGGACCTGCCTCCTGAACGCGACGGCCGTTTTCGTTGGTCATAGCGCGAACGCGACCGACCGAGGTGCCTGCAACGATGATGTCACCGACGCGGAGGGTACCGCGCTGTACCAACAGGGTGGAAACGGGACCGCGGCCCTTGTCAAGACGCGCCTCGATAACGGTACCGCCTGCGCGACGGTTGGGGTTGGCCTTGAGCTCGAGTACGTCTGCAACGAGAATGACGTTCTCAAGCAGGTCGTCGATGCCCATATGGGTCTTTGCAGAGATCGGAATGCACATAACGTCTCCGCCCCAAACCTCAGGAACAAGACCGTGCTCGGTCAACTGCTGCATAATGCGGTCGGGGTTGGCGCCCTGCTTATCCATCTTGTTGATGGCAACGATTATCTCGATTTTGGCAGCACGGGCGTGGTTGATAGCCTCGATGGTCTGCGGCATAATTCCGTCATCGGCCGCAACGACGAGGATGGCGATATCGGTAGCCATAGCTCCACGCGCACGCATAGCGGTGAAGGCCTCGTGTCCGGGGGTGTCAAGGAAGGTAATGTCGCGTCCGTTGATATTTACGCGGTAAGCGCCGATGTGCTGGGTAATACCGCCGGCCTCGGTGTCAACGACGTTCTTGTTGCGGATGGCGTCAAGCAGGG
>JAZTZA010000241.1:0-2576 GCA_045637185.1 Acutalibacteraceae bacterium | reverse complement strand
ATAAGGACGTACTTCTTACTGCTGACCTTTCCGCCTGCGGCCTTATCGCCCGAAGAGGACGGAATAAGTCCGTTTTTAAGCTGTGCAACGGTGGCGGTACGGTCGTGGGCCAGAATGGAAAGTCCGTCAGCCATTGCGGTCAGCACGTTACGAGGAATTTCGCGCGCGATCTCGGTGGGAATGACCATTCTGTCATTGGTAACACGCTCGGTCGCATCGGCAGGCGGAGAACCGACAAGGATGCGGTAGAGTGTGGCGCACAGGCCGTAAACGTCGGTCCAGGTACCCTGTGTGCTGTCAAAACCGTACTGCTCAATAGCGGCAAAGCCGGGGAAGAGCTGAGCGTTCATATCACTTCTTGCGGTGCGAACGTCGGCAACGCAGAAGCCGGTCAATCGGATCTTTCCGTCAACGCCTACGAGCAAAGTCTCGGGCGAGATGCCGCGATGGATGATTCCGTCGTCGTGCAGGGCGGATACGGTGGTCAGCACCGGCATCAGCAAGGGACGGATCTGATTCCAGCTCAATGTGCCGCCGTTGCGAATGAGGAATTCGCGCATTGTGATGGCCTTGACGTGTTCGGTAACGTAGTAGGCGGTGTTATTGTCCATAAAGATATCGCGGACTGCGAGCAAGGAGGGCAGGTCGCTCGCCTTTGCAAGCTTACGCGCGATGTTAAGGAACTGGTCTATGTAGCGGTTGAACTGCAATTCCTTACCCGCGAAGATGTTAACGGTGGTGCCGTCCTCAGCCCTGTCGCAGAAGTTTTCAGGGAAATACTCGTGCACCCTGACGGCTACATTTTCCTCGGTATCCCAAGAGAGATATACAACGCCCTCGCTATTGGACTCAACGGCCTTGCCTATAAGGTATCTGCCGTCAAGCAGGTAGCGAAGAGGTAAATTTGATAATGGCTGGATATCGTTCTCGCCGAAGCCGCATTTGGAGCATATCTCGTTTGCTCCCTTGTCGGTCATGCAGCCCATACAGAGATTCTTATAATCAGACATTTCTTCACACTCCCATAAATTACTGTGAGTTATTGTAACACATTAACATAATAATTGCAATAGCAAAAAGCTTCACCGCCTTTACCGAGTAAATTCCTATTGAAAAAGTTGTTATAATATTGTATAATGTATCGGTGAGTCAATATGCAGTCAGGGAGGCGACGGTGTAATGATGCGAAAAATCGCGGCGTTTGTTTGCGGCCTTGTTATGCTGTTTTCTCTGTCAGCCTGCAAGCCCAACGGGCAGGATTCAACCGACACTCCGAGCACCCAATCGGGTCAGGCGGCTGAGTCAAAGGTATCGGTCACCCTCCCCTACACAGCCAAGGACTTGCTTAACCCCTATCTTGCCAAGACCAAGCAAAATCAGGAGTTGTCCAACCTGCTCTACGACCCTCTAATAAAGGTTGACGGTTCCTTTGAGCCGATATATTTCCTTGCCGAGAAGGTCGAACAGACCGACAAAAAAATTGTCGTGCGGTTGCGTTCCGCCTCCTTCACCGACGGAGCGCCCGTTACCTCCGACGACGTTATTTATTCGATAAAGCAGGCAAAGGCTGACGGCTCCAACTACCGTTCAAGGCTGAGCAACATCGTCAACTGCTACGCCGTTGACAGTCTGTCTCTCGTCATTGAGATAGGACACGCAGACCCCTATTTTATCAACAACCTCGACTTCCCTGTAATCAAGTCGGGCACCGCTTCTCTCAAGAACGAAAACAACATTTCTGTCGCGCCCATCGGATGCGGCCGCTACACCCTGCAATCAGGCAAGGGATATTCTCTTGCCGCCAACAAGAACTATTATCGCGGCGATATCGAGCTTGATACCATTGAGCTTGTCGACTGTCCCGACGAGGATTCGCTTGCTCATTATCTATCCATAGGCAAGATCAGCTTGGTTTATTCCGATCTTTCCGATTCGGTCATACCAAAGCTGACCGGAGCCACCACCAAGACTCCCTCCACCTGTTTGGTTTACCTCGGGGTCAACTGTCATAACGGCCTGCTATCCGACCCAAAGATGAGAATGGCCATCAGCTTCGGCGTTGACCGAAAGGCAATTTCCGAGAACGCCTATTTCGGTTATGCACAGCCTGCGACCAGCCTTTTTCACCCCAAATGGAGCAGTATCGGCGGACTGGAATCTATTGACAGTTTGCAAAACATTAACTTAGCGGTTGCTTATTTGGAAGATTTAGGTTATAATACTCTTGATACGGAGGGTTACCGCCTCAACGAAAAGGGCGAAAGGCTTACCCTTCGTCTGCTCTACAATTCGGAAAACAGCGCACGTGCCGCTGCTGCCAACAAGATAACCGCTCAGCTCAAAAAGTGCGGTCTGGCAGTCGAACAGGTCAGCGCAGATTTCAACGAGTACCGCCGACTGCTTGAGACGAGAAGCTTCGATATCTACATCGGTGAGGTGCGTTTGTCCAACAGTATGGACCTATACCCCGTGCTGATCGAGCGGACCGCCGTATACGGAATGCCCGAGCAGTCTCAGGCCGCAGCCGCATTCCTCAGCTATTACTCGGGTGAGTCCGACCTGCTCAGTGCGGTCTC
>JAZTZA010000240.1:0-2458 GCA_045637185.1 Acutalibacteraceae bacterium | reverse complement strand
GGCTATCTCGTCGGCACCTACGTTCGCGATAAGGATGCCGTTGTCGCCTCGATGATGATATGCGAAATGGCGGCCTATTATAAGTCGCAGGGAATGACCTTGATGCAGGTGCTCAACGGCATCTATGCAAAATACGGCCTCTATCTGCACAAGACGGTCAGCTATACCTTCTCGGGCGCAAAGGGAATGGCTAAGATGTCCGAGATTATGTCTAAGCTTCGGGCTGAGCCGCCCAAGTCTATCGGCGGATATGCGGTTGAGTCGATTTCCGACTATGAGACCTCGCTGACTACCGATTGCCGCACAGGAGAGAAGACAGACATCCTGCTTCCCAAGGCCGACGTTATCATCTTCTCACTTGAGGGCGGAAACGGAGTCATCGTTCGTCCTTCGGGTACCGAGCCGAAAATAAAGGTCTACCTGACCGCCGTTGCCGATACCGACGAGCAGGCGGTTGCTGTCAAGGACAGCCTTGCGGCCGATATGGACGAATATCTTAAATAACAAAAAGCCTCGATGGAACTCCATCGAGGCTTTTTTATAGAGATATTAGCTTACTTTTTCTTTCCTGAAAAGAGCTTGTTAATTCCCAAGGTTGCCAGAATAATAGCTCCGATAATTACGAAGATAACCAGCATACCCTTGCCCATATATCCGAGCATTTCCACGAACTTTTCAGGCTGAAAGTTGATTTCGGGAGCCGAGCTTGAAGCGCTCAAAAATGTCATAAGTAAATTCACTTTGATTCTCCTCCGTTTCGTTTTCCTTAATTATGCAAAGAAGCCGAGAATGATACCGCCTGCAACGACCGATGCGATCTGACCGGAAACGTTGACTCCGATGGAGTGCATAAGCAGGAAGTTCTGCGGATCCTCCTGAAGACCCATCTTATGAACGATTCTTCCTGACATCGGGAATGCCGAGATACCTGCGGCACCGATCATAGGATTGATCTTATTCTTAAGGAAGAGGTTGAGGAACTTGGCGAACAGGACACCGCCGGCCGTGTCAACGATGAAGGCGATAAGTCCGAGGAAGAGGATAAGCAGGGTGTCGAGCTTGAGGAACTGTTCGGCGGTCATATTGAAGGCAACCGAAATTCCAAGGAAGATGGTGATGAGGTTGGCAAGCACCTTCTGCGCGGTCTCCGAAAGTGACTCAAGCACGCCGCACTCTCTGATGAGGTTGCCGAACATCAGGAAGCCGATAAGTGCGGTTGCCTGCGGAACGATGGCCGAAACGACCAAGGTGATGATAATGGGGAACATAATGCGGGTCAGCTTGGAAACCGACTTCTGCTCATAGGGCATACGGATGAGGCGTTCCTTTTTGGTGGTCAGCGCCTTGATAACGGGAGGCTGAATGATGGGAACGAGGGCCATATATGAGTAGGCGGCAACGGTGATTGCACCGACGTAGTCGGAGCCGAGGGTGTTGGCAACGGCGATAGAGGTGGGGCCGTCGGCCGCACCGATAATGGCGATGGAGGCGGCGTCGATCTCGGGGAAGAACATACGGGCCATTGCAAGCGTAAAGAAGATGCCGAACTGAGCGGCGGCGCCGAACAGCATAAGCTTCGGGTTGGTCAGCAGGGGACCGAAGTCAATCATCGCGCCGATTCCGATGAAGAGCAGGAGCGGGAACAGCTCGTTGGCGATTCCTGCGTTGTAAAGCTCCTTGATAGGACCGTGAAGCGCTTCCGAGAAGGGAATGTTTACAAGAATTGTACCGAATCCCATCGGCAAGAGAAGGGTAGGCTCCATCTCCTTCTTAATTGCAAGGAAGATGAGCAGGCAGCCTATAAGGATCATAACGCCCTGCTGCCAAGTAAATTCCAGCAGATTTTTGTAAAGAATATCCATTTATTAAACCTCCGTTTATACATTAAACACTCTCGATATTTTAACATATTATAATAAAAAATCAATACCTTATAGAAACACTGGCGATTTATTGATAAAAAATATATCTTTGTTGTAAAAGCAGAACCTTTGCTGCGGCAAGGGTTCTGCTATATTGCTTAATAGATTATTCCTCGCAGTATATGATCCTACGGGTCAGCTCGATCACATCGTCGGTGCCGAGGGAATTGAGAATCTCCACCTTTCCGACGGCGTCCGAATCATTGGCGGTGCCGCGTTCGATCAGGCGGCGCTGAGTCTGCCGCGCAGTGCCGAGTCCGCCGTAGAATATCTCGACCTCGCGACCGAACTCCTCAAGTATCGCCTTGGTGATAAGGGGATAGTGGGTGCAACCGAGAACGATGGAATCGATCTTGTCACGGTTAAAGGGCTCGAATATCCGCCTGAGATAACCGTGCACCCGCTCGCTTGCAAAGTCGCCGCTTTCGATAAGCTCGGCCAACTCGGGACAGGGCAGGGGGATGATGTGGGCCTGATCGGTGTACTGATGCAAAAGTGTCATAAACTTCTCTTGCTTGAGGGTCAGGGGGGTGGGC
>JAZTZA010000239.1:0-1788 GCA_045637185.1 Acutalibacteraceae bacterium | reverse complement strand
CAATGCCAGTACTTCTACAAGGGCAACTGGTGGTACTTCGACGTTATGGAGAACTCCATCTCCACCCTCGTTTTCGAGGACTAAGTTATACTAAAACACCCTCAACCTTTTGCAAAGAAGGTTGAGGGTGTCTATTATTTGTCGGCAATTTCGCTTTGCCGTTTTTGCATCCTTCGCCAGTTGAAAAAACTGTAGAGGTCATTTATCAGGAAGGCGCAAAAGCACATTACCACCGAGATATATGACACATCGGTAAAAGCGGCGAGGATCCATAGGAATATCAGCACGACGTCGTTAATCGCATAAGCGAGGGCGAAATAGGGGCTTCTGCGGAAGGTAAGGAAGGCCGCCGTCCAGCTTGTCGCCACCGAAATGGTGCTTGGAATGAGGTTGGCGGTGCCGAACCGTTTGAGCACGAAGTAGCCGATGACGGTGACCGCCACCGTCCACAGAGCAAGCAGATAGGGCTCCTTGGGCTTCAGTCTGTTTATCTCGACCTCGGCGCGATTGTTTTTGAAGGGGTGCCGCAGCCACGAAACGAGGCTGACCGAAGCCATCGGCAAGGTCATACCGAGATATGTGATAACCTCGCCATAGTAGGCATAAGCGAAGGAGATAATACCGTAAATGGTGCTGAAAACTATCATCAGCACCTGCCCGATCGGATTGCCCTTGGCGATAAATATGATGGCGGTAACGCCGATTATTGAGGCGATGAGGGTGTGGAAATTCTCCCTGTCGAGAATGATAAAGGGCACCGCTATCAACAGCACCGAGATTATCCATATCACCTTTTCCCTCTTTGAAAAGTAGTTTAACATTCCCTTAAGGCGAGCCATTTCAACCTCCAAAAAACAAGCATCCGACGCACATCTTCTAAGACCTAACGATGTGCGCACGAATGCTGATGCATTTCTCTACCCGGTGGCAGTTTGTTATTTTAATTGATTATACCCCACAACACAGCAAAAGTCAAGGCGGCAAGTAATCCTTGCCGCCTTTGCTGTTTTCTCAGTCTTACTCCTCGATGAGTGCTTCCATCTCGGTGATGAGGTCACCGAAGAGGCTGAGTGCCTCGTTGATGGGTGCGGGCGAGCTCATATCAACACCTGCCAGCTTGAGCAGGGAGATCGGGTCGGCGCTGCTTCCGCCCGAGAGGAACTTCTTGTAGTCGGAGACGGCCGGCGCGCCCTCCTTCATAATGCGGTTGGCGATGGCCACGGCTGCAGAAAAGCCGGTCGCATACTGGAAGACGTAGTAGTTGTAGAAGAAGTGCGGGATACGCGCCCACTCAAGTGCGATCTCATCGTCGGATACCATCTCGGGTCCGAAGTAGAACTTGTTCAGCTCGTGGTACTTCTCGCACAGGAGGTCGGCAGTCAAGGCCTCTCCGCTTTCCGAAATGCGTCCCATTTCACGCTCGAACTCGGCGAACATCGTCTGACGATAGACGGTGCCCTTGAACTGATCGAGGAAGTGGTTAATAAGATATGCCCTTTCCTTTTTGTCCTCGGTCTTGGCAAGCAGGTAGCGCATCAGCAGTATCTCGTTGCAGGTCGAAGCGACCTCGGCGACGAAGATGACGTAGTCGGAAGTGGACACAGGCTGATACTTACAGCTGTGGTAGCTGTGCAGGGCGTGTCCCATCTCGTGCGCGAGGGTGAACATACTGTCAAGGTTGTCCTTGTGGTTGAGCAGGACGTAAGGATGAGGACGCGCAACACCCGACGAATATGCTCCGCCGCGCTTGCCGATATTCTCATATACGTCGATCCAGCGCTCGCTGAA
>JAZTZA010000238.1:0-3828 GCA_045637185.1 Acutalibacteraceae bacterium | reverse complement strand
CATCGAAGATGGATTTATCCCGTCCGTTAGGACGGATTTAGTTGAAAAACAAAGACTCGTCTTTATTTTTCTATCTTTCACCCATCGGCTTGTAATCGCGACGGGGCAGGACCGCCTTGTAGGCAGGGCGGATTATCTTGCCGGCATTGATAAGCTCTTCCATTCGGTGAGCACTCCAGCCCGCGATACGCGAAATGGCAAAAACAGGGGTGTAAAGCTCCTCGGGAAGTCCCAGCATATCATAAACGAAGCCGCTGTAGAAGTCGACGTTGGCGCTGACGCCCTTATACATCTTGCGCTTGCCTGCGATGATCTGCGGTGCAAGCTGCTCGACACGCGCGTAAAGTTCATACTCGCGGTGTAACCCCTTCTCCTGCGAGAGCTGCTCGACGAACTGCTTGAGCACCCTTGCACGCGGGTCAGAAAGAGAATAGATGGCGTGTCCGATGCCGTAGACCAAGCCCGAACGGTCAAAGGCCTCCTTCTGCACGATACGGGTAAGGTAGGCGTTAAGCTCGTCGACGTCCTCCCAGTCCTTGACATTCTCCTTGATGTCATCGAACATACGGCGCACCTTGATGTTGGCACCGCCGTGCTTGGGTCCCTTCAGCGAGCCGAGAGCCGCGGCCATAGCAGAATAGGTATCGGTGCCCGACGAGGTGACGACGTGGGTGGTAAAGGACGAGTTGTTGCCGCCGCCGTGCTCTGCGTGCAGTATCAGGCAGAGGTCAAGCAATCTTGCCTCCAGCTTGGTATACTTGCCGTCGACGCGAAGCATATGCAGCAGGTTTTCGGCGGTGGAAAGACTGTCGATCGGCTCGTTTATAAAGAAGCGGTTGGAGTCGCGCAGGTAGTAATCGTAGGCCTGATAGCTGTAAACCGCAAGCATCGGGAACATCGCGATAAGCTGGATGCACTGACGCAGCACGTTCGGGATAGAGGTGTCGTCGGGGTTGTTGTCGTAGGAGTACATCGTCAGCACGCTTCTGGCAAGGGAGTTCATCATATCGTTGCTGGGGGCCTTCATAATGATATCGCGCACGAAGGAATTGGGCAACGAGCGGTAGCTCGCGAGTACCTGCTTAAAGCGGGCAAGCTCATCGGCGGTGGGCAGTTCGCCGAAAAGGAGCAGATAGACCGTCTCCTCAAAGCCGAACCGCTCGTCACGAATAAAGCCGTCAACCAGCTTCTCAACGTCATAGCCGCGATAAAAAAGCTTGCCGTCGCAGGGAACAGACTCCCCGTCGACCATCTTTTTTGCATATATCTCCGATATCTCGGTAAGTCCGGTCAGCACGCCGTTTCCGTTAAGGTCGCGCAGGCCGCGATTGACCTTGTGCTCGGCATATAGTGACGGTTCGATGACGCATCTGCTTTCGCAAAGGGACGAAAGTTCAAGTATATCGGGCGTCAGTTCCGCGTAATTTCTCTTTGCCATAGTTGGTTCCTCCTGTATCTTGCTGATATTGATTGTAGCATTAAATTATGTGGCCTTTATGAATTAGCTGTGAATTTGTCAATACAGACCGTCACTTGTTTTTCCTGAATTGAGAGCGGTATTCGGCAGGGGTCATACCGATATAATGCTTCATAGTCTTGTAGAAATAGGACGTGTCGTAAAATCCGAGCATCTCCGATATCTCGGCGATGGTTATGTCGCTGCTCTTGAGCAGTTCGCAGGCCACCTGCATCTTCCTGACGGCGATATAAGCGGTGGGGCTCATCGAGTACCGCTCTCTGAACCGTTTGCGGAAGGTGGTCTCGCTCATACCGCACATCTGCGCAAGATCGGGGATCGCGATCCTCTCGGCATAGTTTCGGTCGATGTACTCACTGCATTTTTCCACACCCGACAGATCGGCGTCCTCCGAGGCCGCGACCAGCCTCTGCAACAACGACAGAAAGGCACTTTTGGTGCGCAGGCGGTCCATAGTGGTCTTATAGGTGCCCGAAACCGCGCGAAACTCCTTCAGCAAGCCGCCGTCACGGTCGACGCAGAGCCTTTTTATACTGTCGCTAAGGCACATCTCGTTCCCGTCGGCATCTGAGAGCAGAAAGTTGACAAGCACGCACTTCATCCTGTCGTGGTTGCCTGCAAGAAACTCCGCCTCGTACCTCTGCCCTTTCGGCAGATAGACCACGCTTCCCTTAGACACCTCGGTAACCCTGCCGAGCAGGTCGGTATATACGATTTTGCCCGACGTTACGATGTTGAATCCGTGGTCGGGACGGGCCGTATCGATGAAGCTGAACTTGGCACCGTCGGCCCAGCTCTGATTGACCGAATTGATGCCGCTCGCGTTAAAATCTACAAACGGCAGATCCCTGATCTCAACGATTTTCACTTCTATCACCTATATTTATTATACACACGCCTGTTGAAAAATACAACCGCTAATTTTGTATTTTACATTGCAAAGAGACCGCCGTTTGTTTATCATTTAATAAAGGGAGTGTGTTATATGAAGGTTACAAAGTATACTACAAACGACCACGGCGTTCTGCGGAGCGAGCCTGTGTTTCCTTCGGGTACCGAGTGCGGTGCCGCGTTGCACATTATGGTTGAAGATGAGCCCAACAACGTCTGCAAGGGCTTCGGTGTCGCCCTGACAGGCTCTTCCTGCTACGAGCTTTCGCTGATGGACCCTGCTAAGAGGAAGAAGCTGCTGACCCATATCTACGGCAAGGACGGACTTAACTTCAGCATCGCCCGCTTGCCCATCGGTTCCTGCGACTATTCTGCCGAGATATATACATACGACGATGTGTCAGGTGATGTCGAACTCAAGCACTTCTCCATTGAGCGCGACCGCGCCTACATCCTCCCGATGATAAAAGAGATTCTTGAAATTCGCCCCGACCTGCGCTTCTACGCTTCGCCTTGGAGCCCTCCGGGTTGGATGAAGACGGGTGGATTTATCTGCGGCGGCTATATGCGTTCCAAGTACATCGATGTTTACGCAGACTATATCATCAAGTACCTCGAGGCATATGAAGCCGAGGGTATCCATATCTCCGCCATTACTCCGCAGAACGAGCCCGACGTTGACCAGATGGGCCGCTTCCCTGCTTGCATCTGGAATCCCGATCAGGAGGCCGAGTACATCTTCGCCCTTTCCAAGAAGCTCAAGGCTAAGGGTATGGATGTCGACATCTGGTTCCACGACCACAACTTCCTCGGCTGGCGCCGTGTCAACTGGATGCTCGAGGAGTATCCCGAGCTGCTTGACTGCTGTTCCTCGGCCGCTTTCCACTACTACACAGGCTGCATTGAGATGATCGACAAGATCAAACAGGATCATCCGCAGATCAAGTTCCAGTTCACCGAGGGCGGCCCGCGCCTTCAGGATTGCTACGACTCCGATTGGTGCAAGTGGGGCACTATGATGGCAAAGGCCTTCAACCACGGATGCGAGTCCTTCACAGGTTGGAACCTTTTACTTGACGAGGAAGGCCGTCCCAATGTCGGCCACTGCTACTGCGCAGGACTTGTCACCCTCAACAGCACGACAAAGGAGCTGTCCTACAGCGGCCAGTTCCGCGCCTTTGAGCACTTCTCACACTTCATTCAGAACGGTGCAAAGATCTACCGCTCATACGTCAACAACGACGGCCACAACCTTTCAAACTTCCGCAGCCTGAAGTTTGAGACCGTCTCGCTCGTGGCCGAAAACCCCGACGGAACATTGATCATGCAGGTTGTCAACCCCAACAACGAGAAGCGTCAATGCCAGTACTTCTACAAGGGCAACTGGTGGTACTTCGACGTTATGGAGAACTCCATCTCCACCCTCGTTTTCGTGGACTAAGTTATACCAAAACGACCTC
>JAZTZA010000237.1:0-7918 GCA_045637185.1 Acutalibacteraceae bacterium | reverse complement strand
GGGCGAGTCCGCGCCAGAACATACAAAGGGCGAAGATGAAGTCGGCGATAGCCGCGACGTTGTTACCCGTGATAACCGAGCCGACGGCCGATATCATCAGGCAAATGCCTGCCGCAAAGGTGCCGACCGCCATTGAGCGCGAATTATCAGGCAGGCTGACCTTTTCGGGCTTGGAAAGGGCGGTCATAACCAGCTCGATCACCGCAAAAAGCAGGAAGGCCACCGTTATAATCATACCCGTAGCGGTGAAGCCCTCGGCAAAAAAGCCGGTGTCGGCGTCGATCATATAAAACTTTTGTATGGTGCGCGCCGCAAGCAAGACGGGTGCGCACAGATAGAACAGCGCAAAAACCAACGAGCGTTTCATTGGCTAAACCTCCGTTAACGGTCGGAAAGAGGCAGGTATTCCTGTTTTCCCCAGACCGCCTTATAAGCAGGACGCATAATGCGTGAGCCTGTCGAGATCTCTTCGATGCGGTGAGCACTCCAGCCCGCGATACGCGATACGGCAAAGATAGGAGTAAAGAGTTCGGGCGGAATGTGCAGGGCGGTGTAGACCAGTCCTGAGTAGAGGTCGACGTTGGCGCAGATGGCCTTGTCGCTTCCCTTGACCGAGGCGAGCACCTCGGGGGTCAGCCGCTCGACCGACTCAAGCAGCTCCAGCCTTTCGGCCAGCTTATCGGTGGTGCAGATGCGGCGAGCCATATCCCTGATGAGAATGGCACGCGGGTCACTTATAGTATATACAGCGTGACCCATTCCGTATACAAGACCTGCGTTGTCGAAGGCCTGCTTATTGAGAATTTTCGCAAGATAGTCGCGAATTTCGCCCTCATCGTGAACGTTCTTGATGTTGGCCGCCATATCGTCGGCCATCTGCAACACCTTGATGTTGGCACCGCCGTGTCGGGGTCCCTTCAAAGAGCCGATGGAGGCGGAGATGGAGGAATAGGTATCGGTGCCGGTGCTGGAAAGCACACGGGTGGTAAAGGTGGAGTTGTTACCGCCGCCGTGGTCGGCGTGAAGCATCAGGCAACGGTCGAGGGTCTTGGCCTCAAGGTCGGTGAAGGCGCGGTCGGGCCTGATCGACGAGAGGATCGACTCAGCGATAGAGTGGTTGGGGTTGATGGGGTGGAAAAACATACTCTTTCCGTCAAAATGACGGCGCTTGACCTGATAGGCGTAGCTCATAATGACGGGCATACGGGCGATAAGCTCGACACACTGACGCAGTACGTTCTGCAGGGAGATGTCGTCGGGGTTGTCGTCGTAGGAATAAAGTGCGAGCACCGAACGGCCGAGCTTATTCATTATATCGCGCGAGGGAGCCTTGATTATCATATCCTCGGCGAAGTATTCAGGCAGCTCGCGCGCCTCGCTGAGCACGTCGCGGAACCAGTCGAGCTTCTTCTTGTCGGGAAGCTGGCCGAAAAGCAGCAGCCACACAACCTCCTCAAATCCGAAGCGGTCATCGGCTTCCACGCCGTTTATGATCTCCTCAACGTTTATACCGCGGTAATTAAGCTCACCCGGTATGGCAACACGCTCGCCGTCGTCAACGACGTAGCCGCGCACGTTACAAACGTGGGTAAGACCCGCCATAACGCCGGTGCCGTCCTCGTTTCGCAGTCCGCGCTTTACGTGATAGCGTTCGAAGTCGCGAGGGTCGATGTAGTTATATTTTCTAAATTCCTCGCATAAATTGGACAAGACATCGTAAGAGATATTCATACCCATTCTCCTTTCTTAACGATGATTCCATAAAATATGTAATATTGACCACTTATTCTATCACATCAACCTGTTAAAGTCAAGGAGGTCGCGCAACAGATGGGCGGTTTTCGAACGAGAAATCTCTACTTTTTTCTTTCTGCGGTGTTTTTTCTGCTTGCATCACTGCTTCCTGCAACCGCTTTGGGCCACCGACCGACAGGCTCGCAGATGACCCAATCGGCCACACAGAGCAAGCTGCCTCTTACGGCCGACGGCTTTACGGTAAAGCTCACCTCGACCGACAAAACGGTGCGACTAAGCCGCAGTGAGTACCTTTTCGGCGTTGTTGCGGCCGAGATGGGCGGCGGTTTTGAGCCCGAGGCCCTCAAGGCGCAGGCGGTGGCCGCCTACTCCTTCGCCCTCTACCGCAGTGCCGAAAACGGCTCCAAGCCCTACGACCTGACCGACGACCCCTCCATCGATCAGGGCTACCTTTCGCGCGAGGAGGCAAAGGCAAAATGGGGCGAGCGGTTTTCCGACTATGAAAAGGCCATCGATGACGCTGTCGCCTCGGTTGACGGCTACAAGCTGGTCGACGACGACTCAAAGCCCATTCTCGCGGCCTATCACGCCGTTTCCTGCGGCAGAACCGAGTCGGCAGCGGTTGCCTGGGGTCAGGATATCGGCTATCTTCAGCCGGTCGAGAGCGTCGGCGATCTGCTCAGCCCCAACTACCTCTCCCAACGCTCATTTACCGCAGCCGAGCTGGCCGAAAAGCTCGCTCCCGCCGTCTCCCTGACGGGTGACAAGTCGGGCTGGCTTGGCAAGGTGACCCTTTCGGAGTCGGGCACCGTCACCGAGATAGTCCTCGGCGGCAAGTCCCTTTCGGGCGAGCAGGTGCGCTCCCTTCTCGGACTCAGAAGCGCCGCCTTTGAGATCGCTCCGAGCGACGACGGCTTTATATTTAATGTAAAGGGGTACGGCCACGGGGTCGGAATGAGTCAGTACGGCGCCAATTATATGGCCAAATGCGGCAGTACCTTCCTTGAGATACTCAGCCACTACTACACCGGCTGTAAAATGATACGCGCCTGACAGACCTTCGTCTGTTTATCCGCACTTTAGGTGTGGTTGTTATTATCATTCTTGCTCCTGCGCGTTAAGTGCAGTGAAATTGTGTTGGCGAGCGAACACAGTTCGCCCCTATGTTTTAACCGAGATAGGCGCGCGAGAAACGCAACTCCACTAACCGCTCCACGCCAAACGCGGACAATCAGGCTATGCCTGCAAATTTTATCCTCCGCAACATCTTGGGGCAAGCCCTACGGCCCGACCGAAATTTCAACAATTTGTTGAGTTCGGTGTTGAAAACCCCGAAGCCGTTAATAAAATTTTTTCAATTTTGTGGTTGACATATCCCCTCTCGATATTATATAATCTTACATTGCAGGGTTATGTCCATACCCTGTCTGTGACAATTTCGGCAGGCTGATTTTGTTTTCGGTTTTGCCCGAGATAGATAGATCAAAGGAACGGAGGGGTATTGAAATGTTGAGAACCTACCAGCCCAAAAAGCTTCATCGTAAAAAGGAGCACGGCTTCCGCAAGAGAATGGCTGATGCCAACGGCAGAAAGGTACTTGCTCGCCGCAGAGCAAAGGGCAGAAAGCGCCTGTCTTACTAAAAACAAGTCGGCCACCGAGTGTGGCCTTTGTTTTTAATGTCGGAAGTTTCGGAGGTGAGCGGGATTTGACCGACACCATCAAGGAAAACCGCGAATTCCGCCGCGCCTATCATCGCGGAAAGTGTCACGCTTCGCCTCTGCTCGTGACCTATGTTCTGAAACGGCGCAACGATATCCGTATCGGCATAACCACCGGTAAAAAGGTGGGTAATGCCGTCGCGCGCAGCCGTGCGCGCCGCATAATCCGTGCCGCCTGGCGCGAAGTGCAACCGGAGGTCTGTGCGGCCGCCGATATTGTTTTTGTCGCGCGCGCGCGTACACCTATGGCCAAAAGCACCGATCTGGTGCCCCTTATCCGCCGTCATCTGAAGGCGGAGGGCCTGCTCGCTGAACGGGTGAATGACGATGAAACGTCTGCTGATTAAACTCGTCCGCCTCTATCAGCGCGCCTTTTCCCCCTTGAAGCCGACACCCACCTGTCGCTTCACTCCAACCTGCTCGCAGTACGCCATCGAGGCTCTTGAGCTTCACGGCGCTCTCAAGGGCGGTGCCCTCGCATTGCGGCGAATCTTGCGGTGCCACCCCTTCGGCAAGAGCGGATACGATCCCGTACCCCTGCCGAAGCGATTCCACAACGGAGGAAAAAAGAAATGAACGCTTTTCTTGCAAAATATATGGGATATATCATATCCTTCTTTTGCAGCTTCTGCGGCAACAACTTTGCCGTTGCTATTTTTCTGTTCACCCTGTTTATCAATCTGGTGTTCAGCCCCATCAACATAAAGCAGCAAAAAACCGCCGCCAATCAGGCGCGCGTTAAATTCAAGCTTGAGAAACTGAAGGAAAAGTATGCCGACGACAAGGCCAAGTTGCAACAGGAACAGGCCCGCATCTATCAGGAGGCGGGTGCCAGCCCCTTTGGCGGCTGTCTGCTCCTCTTCATCCGTATGCCCTTCTTCTTCGGCATCTACTACGCCATCCAGCAGCCCCTCAGCTACATCATCCGCGCAGATGCAGGCCTGCTGAAAAAGGCCGCCGAGGCCCTCTCCATCAATTTGGCTGACCGCGGCGCTGAGCTTTCCATCATCAACGGCCTGAACAAGCTCGAGGGCTTTGACGCTCTCAAGGAGCAGGTTGCCGATTTCAACCTTACCTTCTTCGGCATCGACCTGACCCAGACTCCCAAGTTCAGCTGGAATCTCGGCGAGGTATTCTCTGACGGCAGCTGGTTGCTGTGGATCATTCCCCTGCTTTCTTTTGCAACCGCCCTGCTTTCAGGCTTCATTACCGCCCGCCTGCAGAAGATCAACAATCCCGACGCTCCCAAGATGGGCGGAATGATGCTCCTTATGCCTTTCCTGTCCCTGTGGATCACCTTCAGCGTTCCCGGAGCGGTCGGCTTCTACTGGGCCTGCTCCAACCTTGTTTCGATGCTCATTCAGATCGCTATGCAGGTGCTTTACAACCCTGCCCGTGTCATCGCTCTCACCGAGGCCAAGGAGGCCAAGGCTCGCCGTGCCGCTGAGCAGGCGAAGATCCGCGCTGTTGACGGCGAGACCGTCTGACCTGCCCTTTCAGAAAGGAAGTTATAACTATGCTTAGAGAATTTACCGCCTCTGCTCCCACAGTTGAAGAGGCTAAAGCAAAGGCTTTGCTTGAACTCGGTCTGACCGAGGATACCTGCGACCTCGAGATCGAGGTTCTGGTCTTCCCCGAGAAGAAGAAGCTGGGCCTTTTCGGCGGCAAAAATGCCGAAGTGCGCGTTTCCTACGACGACGGCAAGCCCGCTCCCAAGGTTGAGAAGAAGCCTGTCGAGAAAAAGCCTGTCGAGAAAAAGGCCGAGCCTAAGGCAGAAAAGAAGCCTGCCGAGGCTAAAAAGCCTGCTAAAAAGGCGGAAAAGCCCGCTGAGAAGAAGGCCGAGAAGCCTGCTAAAACTGTCAAGATCGACGACGCCTCCAAGGAAAAGACGGTCGCCTATGTGCGCGACATTCTTTCCAAGATGGATGTCGGTGAATATACCCTCGAGGTCAAGGATATCGAAGGCGGATTTTGCATCAGCCTGACGGGTGACGGACTCGGCGTCGTTATCGGCCGCCGCGGCGAGACCCTTGATGCCCTGCAGTACCTCGTCAGCCTTTCCTACACCAACGACAAGGGCTTCGTCAGAGTGGTGCTCGACGCCAACGACTACCGCGCTAAGCGCGAAAAGACCCTTACCGCTCTTGCACTCAAGGTTGCCGATCAGGTTATCGAGGGCAAGCGCAACCGCTCTCTTGAGCCGATGAACCCCTATGAGCGCCGCGTTATCCACACCGCTATCCAGTCGGTCGAGGGCGTGACCTCTTGGTCGGTCAGCGACGGCAGCGACCGCCGCGTTATCGTCGGCCTGTGCAACGAGGACGGCACCCCCGTCGATCCCGACTACAATCCTATGCGCCGCTCCAATTCCCGCGGCAGATCGGGTCATCAGGGCGACCGTCGCAGAGGCGGCAGACCCCGCCGTGATTCCGCGAGGGTGGAAAGCTCCGCTCCCACGCGCGACAAGCGAAGCGACGCAAGCGACCTTCCGCTTTTCGGCCGCATCGACAATAAGTAAATCTGCTGTTCAGGGGCTTTGGTTCAACCATAAGCCCCTTTTTTCTATGGAGGTGACAGATCCTATGCCAACCGATACCATCGCCGCGATCGCTACCGCCACCGCTCCTGCCGGAATCGGTGCCATCCGTATATCAGGCCCCGAGGCCGCACAGGTTGCCGACCGCGTTTTCTCGGCCGTCAACGGCATTTCTCTTGCCAAACTATCGGGATATCGCGCCGCCTTTGGAAAGGTGAGCGATGCCGACGGCCTTATTGATGAGACGGTTGCCCTGCGATTTGTCGCGCCCCATTCCTACACGGGCGAAGATGTCGTTGAGCTGTTCTGCCACGGCGGTACCTACCTTCTTCGCCGCGCCCTGCGCGCAGTTCTCGCCAACGGTGCGAGAATGGCCGACGCAGGCGAATTTACCCGCCGCGCCTTTGAAAACGGCAAACTCGACCTTACCGCCGCCGAATCGGTGATGGATCTCATCGGTGCCGAGAGCCAGCAGGCGCATCGGGCGGCACTTTCAGCCAAAAACGGCGCCACCTTCGCAGGTGTTGAGTCCATTCGCGACCGACTTGTGCAGGTCGCGTCCTCCCTTGCGGCGTGGGTCGATTTTCCCGACGAGGACGTGCCCGAGGTGGACGACCGCGATCTGCTTTCCGCCCTGCGAGATGCCGAAATGAGCCTCGACCGCCTGCAAAAGACGGCTGATCAGGGCCGAATTCTCCGCGAGGGTATCGAGGTGGCCATCGTCGGCAAGCCCAACGTGGGCAAGTCGACGGTTATGAACCTGCTTGCGCGGTGCGACCGCTCTATCGTCACCGACCTGCCCGGCACCACCCGCGATGCCATTGAGGAGAGGGTGTCGGTCGGCGGAATTCCGCTACGACTGACCGATACGGCAGGTATTCGCGACACCGAGGACCCCGTCGAAGCCATCGGTGTTTCGATTTCAAGGCAACGGCTCGAGTCGGCAGGGCTCATTCTGGCGGTGTTCGACCGCTCGCGCCCCCTCGACAGCGAGGATGCCGAGCTTTTGAGCCTTATCAAAGGCAGAAAATGCGTCATCCTGCTCAACAAGGCCGACCTCGACCCTGCATTTGACCAAGCTCAGCTTCCCGACGGCCTGACCGCCGTTACCCTGTCGGCCAAATTTGACCCTGCCGACAGGCTTGAAGATGCCATCACCGAGGCGGTCGGTTTAGGTCAGCTTGACCTATCGGCAGGAATTATCGCTAATGAGCGCCAACTCGGTTGCGTAATGCGCGCCAAGCAGGCGGTCAGCGACGCTATCGGCGCAATCGAAGACTCAATGACCCTCGATGCCGTCGGCGTTTGCATCGACGACGCGCTTGCGGCTCTTTGCGAGCTGACGGGCGAGCGTGTCAGCGAACAGGTGGTGGAGGACGTCTTCCGCCGCTTCTGTGTCGGAAAATAAATTCAAGGAGGTGTTCTTTTGCAGTACTTAGCAGGAAATTACGAGGTTGCCGTCATCGGCGCAGGCCACGCAGGCATTGAAGCCGCCCTTGCTTCAGCCCGTCTTGGTTGCAAGACGCCCGTTTTCTCAATAAATCTTGACTCGGTCGGCAACTGCCCCTGCAATCCCTCGATCGGCGGTACGGCAAAGGGTCACCTCGTGCGCGAGATAGATGCCCTCGGCGGCGAAATGGCCAAAGCGACCGACGCTACCCTTTTGCAGCTGCGTATGCTCAACCGCGGCAAAGGGCCTGCGGTGCACAGCCTGCGCGCTCAGATCGACCGCAGGGGTTACAGCGCATATATGAAAAAGGCGCTTGAGCAGCAGGAAAACCTTGAACTGCGTCAGGCCGAGATAGTAGATATCAAAAAGAAAAGCGACCTTTGGCAGCTTACCACACGACTCGGCACCCTCTACACCGCAAAAGCGGTAATTTTTGCGACCGGCACCTTCCTTGGCGG
>JAZTZA010000236.1:0-1642 GCA_045637185.1 Acutalibacteraceae bacterium | reverse complement strand
GTATCATATCGAAGATATATCACCCGTTCCGAGAGGAACGGATATCATTGAAAACACCCTCATTGTATCACAATGAGGGTGTTTTCATGGCGGAGAGAGGGGGATTCGAACCCCCGAACGGGTATTAGCCGTTACACGATTTCCAGTCGTGCGCCTTAGACCAGCTCAGCCATCTCTCCATATCCTTATATCAAGGCGCTTAACTATTATACATAACCCCGTCCCAAAAATCAAGCATAATTTTTCAAGCAGGCATAATTTGTTTCGGCAAGGGGAAATATTAACCTGAAAAGCAACATTTCGGCAAGTGTTTTCGGGAGGTAAGATATGCTTGTAACGATCTTCAGGACGGTGCTCCTCTACGTCTGCGTCATCACCGCCCTTCGCATTATGGGGAAGCGGCAGATCGGCGACCTGCAACCCAACGAGCTGGTCACCACCATACTCATCTCCGAGATAGCCACCATTCCCATTCAGGACATCAAGCAACCCACCGTAAACGGCGTTATCGCCATTTTCCTGCTTGTCAGCTTAGAGGTGCTGCTCTCCTTCATCACCCTTAAATCCGACCGCATACGGCGGCTTGTCGACGGGCGGCCAACCATCGTTATCCGTCACGGACGGGTGGATCAGGCGGCGATGAAGCGTATGAGGTTGACGGTTGACGACCTACTTGAAAACCTGCGTCAAAATCAGGTCTTCGACATCGGCGAGGTGGAGTATGCGGTTGTGGAGACCAACGGCAATATGTCGGTGCTGCTTCACCCCGAGCATCAGCCTGCCACCGCAAAGCAGGTGGGGGTCGCCGCCGATGACACAGGCATTCCTGTCCCCGTGGTATGCGACGGTAAGCTGCGGGACGAATTTATGCGCTCGGTCGGTATGACACCCGAAAAGCTCAAGGCCATTCTTGACCAACAGGGCGTTTCTCAGGACGAGGTCTTTATTATGACGGTCGACGCAAAGGGAAACACCGTGCTGATAAACAAGGAGGGCGAAAAATGAAGCGGCTGATAACGGTTGGAGTGCTGTTGGCCTGCATCGTGGCCGTCTGCATAACGAGTCAGGCCGTCCTGACCGACTGCGCCGAAGCGGTCGGCACCCCTTTAAGCGAGGGCATCGATGCGGCACAGTCTGACGATATCGAAACGGCACGTCAAAAGGCGGTCGAGGCGGAGATGGCCTTTATGGACAGGGAGAAATGGCTCAACCTCTTCGTCCATCGGGACTTGGTTGAAAACTTGGGCGCGCAGATAGCCCGACTCACTGACCTTGCCGAAGAGGAGACCCTGTCCGAGTACAGAGCGGAGGCAAAAAGCACCCTCGTTATGCTTACCCACGTTGTAGAGGACGAGCGTTCTATATTGTAGCACAGGCACAGCCTGTTTGACCGCGTTTTTGGTGTAGCGACTGTTTTTTTGTCGTTTTTCTCGCGTGCTCAAATCGGCTGTCCGTTGTAACCACATAAAAAACAAGAGCAAGAATTAGGGCAAAACCTTAATTCTTGCTCTTTAACTTTTATCTAACCCTTACGCCTTTTTATTATCGGCCTTACGGTTTTTCCAAACTACCCACAAAGAAGGTGCGAGGCAGATGGAGGAAAGGGTACCTGAGATAAGACCGAAGATGAGGGGTACTGTCA
>JAZTZA010000235.1:0-4177 GCA_045637185.1 Acutalibacteraceae bacterium | reverse complement strand
CTTCAGAGGCTTTGCTCAGGGCATTCCTAACAGCGTGCTTTCGGGCGGTCAGTATGACACCCTGATGACCAAGATGAAAAAGAGCTCGCGCGCCGTCGGCTTTGCCGTATATCTCGATATGTTCGAGCAGTCGGTGCGCAGTAAGACTGATTTTGACGTGGACAACCTGCTGATATATGACGGCACCTGCACCCTTGCCGATATTGAAAAGCAGACCAAGCTTATCGCCCAAAAGGGTGAGAGCCTGCTTGTGCAAAAGCAGATACCCGATGACATCAAATACCGACGCTTGATAAAGCTTACCGACGGCGAGGTGGAAACAGTTGAAGACAATGCTTAATATCGCCCTGCCGAAAGGACGGCTGGGTGAAAAGGTATACGATATGTTTGAAAAGGCGGGCTTTCCCTGTCCGTCTATAAAAGAGAACAACCGCAAGCTCATCTTTGAGAATGAGGAATGCGGCGTGCGTTACTTCTGGGTCAAGCCGTCGGACGTCGCCATCTACGTTGAGAGAGGTGCGGCCGACATCGGCGTCGCGGGCAAGGATATTTTGCTCGAGTATGAGCCCGATATCTATGAGCTGCTCGACCTCGGTATAGGCAAATGCCGAATGGCAGTCGCGGCCAAGAAGGACTTCCGCGACGATCCATCGCGTACCCTCAGGGTTGCTACCAAGTTCTCTAACATTGCCGGCAACCACTATCTCTCAAAGGGCAGAGATATCGATATCATCCACCTCAACGGCTCCATCGAGATCGCGCCCATACTGGAGCTTTCGGATGTCATTGTCGACATCGTTGAAACGGGAACCACCCTCAAGGAGAATGACCTGACGGTTGTTGAAACGGTGGTACCCATCAGCGCAAGACTTATTGCCAACAAGTCGGGTTATAAGTTCAAAAGCAGGGAAATAGACGAAGTTGTGCGCTCGATAGCGGCGCAATTGGAGGAGACCAAATGATCAGCATACTTAAGTACGGCGAGGTATCCAACGAGGACGTTTTTGCCCGTGTTACCCCCACCGTTAACGTCGGGGACATCGTTGCCGATATCATAAAGAACGTAAGGGAAAGAGGGGACGAAGCCCTCTTCGAATACTGCAAGAAGTTTGACAAAGCTGAGCTTGACTGCCTGCAGGTCACCGAGCAGGAGATAGATGAGGCTATGGCCTCGGTTGAGGACAGGTTCATCGAAATTCTCAAAAAGGCGGCCACCAACATCCGCAAATTCCACGAGCGTCAGGTAAGAAACAGTTTTATCATAAATGACGAGGACGGCATCGTCGTTGGCCAGAAGGTAATACCCGTCGATCGCGCAGGCCTCTATGTACCTGGTGGTACGGCGGCATATCCGTCGACCGTGCTGATGGATTCCATCCCTGCCAAGATAGCCGGTTGCCGTGAGGTCGTCATCGTGACCCCTCCCAACGCTGAGGGAAAGGTCAACCCCGTCATTCTTGCGGCGGCACGCATTGCGGGTGTCGACCGAATATTCAAGGTCGGCGGCGCTCAGGCCATAGCCGCCCTTGCATACGGCACCGAGAGCATACCCAAGGTCGATAAGATAGTCGGACCGGGCAATGCCTTCGTTGCCGAGGCGAAGAAGCAGGTCTTCGGTCAGGTCTCCATCGATATGATAGCGGGACCCAGCGAGATACTCATCGTCGCCGACTCAAAGACTGACCCTAAGCACGCCGCCGCCGACCTGCTTTCGCAGGCGGAGCACGACAGGCTGGCCAGCGCGGTGCTCGTCACCGATTCCTACGAGCTTGCCAAGGCGGTTCAGGCCGAGCTTGAGGTGCAGATACCTCAGCTTTCGCGTGCCGAAATCGCCCGCGAATCTATCGACAACAACGGCAAGATAATCGTTGCCGACGATCTTGAAAAGGTCATCGAGATAGCCAACGAACTTGCTCCTGAGCATCTCGAGCTGTGCGTTGAGCAGCCCTTCGACTACCTCGATAAGATCCGCCACGCCGGCTCCATCTTTATGGGTCGCTATTGCCCCGAGGCCCTCGGCGACTACCTTGCAGGACCCAACCACACCCTGCCCACAGGCGGAACCGCCAAGTTCTCGAGTCCGCTCTCGGTTGACGACTTTGTCAAGAAGACCCAGTACACCTATTACACCCGCGAGGCGCTTGAGAGGGTCGCGCAGGACGTTGCCTATTTTGCAGAGGCTGAGGGACTAACCGCCCACGCCAAAAGTGCCGTAATACGCACAGAGGAGAATGAAAAATGAGCCGCTTTTTAAGTAAAAAGCACGCATCTCTTGTGCCCTACACTCCGGGCGAACAGCCCAAGGGTACACCCTTTATCAAACTTAATACCAACGAATCACCCTTTCCGCCATCACCCCTTGCGGTAAAGCTGGCGCGTCAGGCGTCGGCCGATCTGCACCTCTATTCCGACCCCGAGTGCCGCGATCTGCTTGAGGTAGCGAGCGGCTGTTTCGGTGTCGCGAAGGAGAATCTTATCTTCACAAACGGCAGTGACGAGGTGCTCAACTTTGCCTTTCAGGCCTTTTGTGACGATGAGCATCCCGCCGTCTTTGCCGACATAACCTACGGCTTTTATTCGGTCTTCGCTCAGCTTAACGGCGTGCCCTATGAGACCATACCGCTTAAAGATGACTTTTCTATCAACGTCGAGGACTACGTCGGTATAAATAAGAACGTTTTTATCGCCAACCCCAATGCACCGACGGGACTTGCTCTGTCCCTTTCGGACATCGAGCGAATTGTCAGCTCTAACCCCGACAACGTCGTTGTGATTGACGAGGCCTACGTCGATTTCGGTGCAGAGAGTGCCGTCAGCCTTGTTGACCGATACGATAACCTGCTGGTCACCCAGACCTTTTCAAAATCGCGCTCAATGGCAGGCGCTCGTCTCGGCTTCGGCATCGGTTGCACAAAGCTTATAAAGGACCTGCACACCGTAAGGTATTCCACCAACCCCTACAACGTCAACCGTATGACTATGGCGGCGGGCATCGGTGCCCTGCTTGACGATGCCTACTTCGTCAATAACTGCAAGGCCATCGTCGACAACCGCGCTTGGACGACCGATCGGTTGAGAAACCTCGGCTTTAACGTCCTTGACTCGATGACCAACTTCGTTTTCGCCGAATCGCCTGTCATCGACGGCAACAGCCTTTACCTGAAACTGCGCGAAAAGGGCATACTGGTGCGCCATTTTGACACCGACCGCCTGCGCAATTTCAACCGCATCACTGTCGGAAGTGCCGAGCAGATGCAGGTACTTGTCGATGCCATCCAAAGCATATTGGAGGAAGTAAAATGAGAAAAAGTGAAATCAAGCGCACTACCGCCGAAACCGATATCAAGCTCTCTATCGACCTTGACGGAAGCGGAAAAAGCGAGATAGATACGGGCTGCGGCTTTCTTGACCATATGCTGACCCTCTTTGCCAAGCACGGTCGCTTTGACCTTTCGGTCTATTGCAAGGGGGATACTCAGGTCGACTACCACCACACCGTCGAGGATATCGGCATCGCCCTCGGCACCGCCTTCAACGAGGCGCTCGGCGATAAAAAGGGAATCGAGCGCTACGGCGATACCATTCTGCCGATGGACGAGGCGCTTTTGCTTACTGCGGTCGACCTTTCGGGCCGTGCCTTTCTCGGTTACGTAATGCCTATCCCTACCGAAAAGGTGGGCGACTTCGACACCGAATTGGTGGAGGAGTTCTGGCTCGGCTTCGTGCGTAACGCCGCCTGCACCCTGCATATCCGTATGCTTGCGGGAAGTAATTCACACCACATCATTGAGGGTGCCTTCAAATCGGCGGCACGCTCTCTTCGCAAAGCGGTCAGGATCGACCCTGACTTCGCAAACGAGATCCCGTCGACAAAAGGAGTACTGTAATGATAGCAATCGTAGACTATGGCGTCGGCAACCTGTTTTCGCTTAAGAGTTCCTTTGACGCCATCGGTCAGGAGGTAATCGTCACCGCCGACAAAGAGGTCATCAGAGGGGCTGATAAAATACTGCTCCCCGGTGTCGGAGCCTTCGAGGACGCGGCTAAAAAGCTTCGCGACTGCGGACTTGATACCGTCATCAAAGAGGAGGTCGCAAAGGGCAAGCTCCTTTTAGGCATCTGCCTCGGTATGCAGCTTTTGTTCGAGAAAAGCTATGAGTACGGCGAACACGACGGA
>JAZTZA010000234.1:0-6822 GCA_045637185.1 Acutalibacteraceae bacterium | reverse complement strand
AGCCTCGCCGCAGATACCGCCGAAGACTACCTCCTGCTTTGCAGAAGTAGTAAGGGCGGCTGCGCCCTGCGAATAACATTCTGAAAATATTTTGTTCGAAACAGATTTTCCAATGAGTCCGCCGACATTGGCGGATTTTGTAAGGTTACCTGAGATCGCGACGTTACCCGAACACTTGTTGGCGGCGCCTTCATTCTTGTTGATGAAGCCGATAAGTCCACCGATGTTGCAGTTGGTGTTACCTGTTGCCGCGATTGAGCCGCTTGCAGAAGATTCTGACAGGCCAAATCCAGAGCCGGTGATAACACCGACATTCTCGCAGTTTACGATGTTGAAGGATGCGTTATAAACGCGGACATCGGTCATGGTCTTGTTGGATTTAGGAATAAACCCGACGTTATCACACTTTTTAGCATTAAGGGTGAAATCCTTAACCGTAATACCGCTTACCGAACCGTTATTGGTGCCGATGAACCCGACGCTTTTGTTGTTTGCGGTGATGGTGAGTGATGAAAGATTGATGCCCGTTACCGTTCCGTTGTTAGTGGTTATAAAGGATTGGTTGTCTAACTTAAGATTATGTATAGTGTAGCCGCATCCGTCGATAGAGCCCTTGAAGTTGGTGATGGGTTTAATCTTATAATCTGTAAAGTCGATGTCATCAACAAGAACGTAGTTGCCCGAGTCAAAGCGATTAAGGATCTGGAAATCCTCAGGCTTTGAGATGGCAATATCGCCGAGTCGGTTGTCGATGGTAGCGAAATTATACCAGCACAAAGCAAGCGAGCAAACCGCCATTGTAATGCAAATTGCGCGAAGCTTGATCTTCCTGATGGAAAGCGCTAAACCAACACCAAAGACAAGGATGAGCAGTATCATAAACCATTCAAATGCGGTGAAGTTAATGTTCAGCACGAACGACGGAAGTGCAAACAATAAAATATAGGAACAAAGGGTTATACCAAGCCCGATGATGAACTTGATAACGTTAGAGTACTGATACAGGAATTTGCGCAGTCCGATCGGCAATTTGGCGTAGAGACGGCTGCATTTATCCTTAATTAACCAAAGCAGTCGCATATCGTGATACCACCCCTCTATTTACTGAGTATAATTATAAAGTATTGGTGCCGTCATTTCAAGCGATTTTAACTATTAAATTTGAAAATTATATAATATAACCACAATGCACAGGAGTTTTCTCCAAAAGCATTGTGGCTATTGATTACGTCTGTATATTTTATTTGGAGAGTACCTTTTTATTCCAGGATTTCTTGTGACATTTTGGGCATCTCATATATCTTGTCCTGCCCATATGAGGTGCAAGATTTACCGCCTTGTAGGTCGGAACATATCTGTGGCCGCATTCTTTACATTCATAGTAGCCGGCAACCTGTTCGATTTTCAACATAACGGGACACGCTATTACGAAGGGGGCAAACCCTATTAAAATAAGTACAATTCTCAACCATTCGTCTAACTGTACATAAGAGGCAATAATTACGAGTGCAAAAAATATTACCAAGGACAGAATTCCTATAAAAATTTCTAATGAAAGTAATCTTTTATCAGCCTGTTCCTTTTGTTTTACTGCTTTAAGCAAATTTTCCTCTAATTTCTTTTCGTAATCATTCATAGTGACTACCTCCCCACTTAATAAATCATTTATACTAATTTCGAGCAGCTCGCATAGCTCGAGCATAATTGAAGAATCAGGCAGCGACCTGCCATTCTCCCATTTGGACACTGCTCGGTCGGTTATATTGAGTTTTTCGGCCAACTGCATCTGAGTCATACCAACCGCTTTTCTGCATTCTGCTATGAACCTTCCGATTTTTATCTGATCCATAGGTTGACCTCCTTTCAAGATTAGTGTAGCCGAATTAGGCATAAATGTATACATACCACCGGTTGAGTGGGGATAAATCAACCGGTGGTATGGAAATCAATACTCGATTTTAATGGTCTCGCCGGGCTTTACGCTGTATAAGGTTCCGCGATAGTCGAGCCATATAGTGTAGAGGGTCGGGTTGTACACCAGTTCTCCGTTGGCGCTGTATCTGAGGCTCTTGTATGCCTGAACATAGTCGTAGATCTCAATATTAGTGGCATACCAGATTTGATCGTTGTTGGCCAACCTCTTGCAAATCTCTTCAATATGCTCCCAGTTGTTATCTCTGTCAAATTCATAGCTGTGTCCCCACAGATAGAAAAGACGCGGTGCCCTTTTTGCGTGGTAAATATTCATTGACAGGTCAAGTTTAAGGAATTCGTCAACAAAATCAAGTACCTTGGAGTTGTTGTGATGTGCGGTCGGTACCCAAGCGTGAAAATCGTTAGGCAGAGCAAACGAATTATTATCCTTGCCTAAGCTTCTCGCATAAGCAATATCAAGCTCAACGAGATAGTTTTTTATCGCTTCATAGGTGCCGAAATTACCCATTTGACTTATGCCGGTGTCGGGATAAGCCATACCGCGAATGATGGTATCGCACTTTTCCTCGAGGTATAGTCTGCAATCGAGTACGTCTCGTATGCCCTCAATTACTCTTATATTTCCATTTGCCTTGTGATTTGCGCCGTGAACGGCAATTTCGTGGCCTTTTGAAATGAAGTGCTCCTGAATCTCTTCTTTTGTAAAATTTCTTCGCCAAGTTACGTTCCCATTAAAGTTAAAGGTGCCCTTTAATCCGTATTTGTCAAATAGTTCAGCAAGACGCAGGTCCTGAACGACACCGTCATCATAGCTGAATGTAACAGCCTTGGCCTTTCCTTCGGGGTATCTCATAAAAACTGCACTCATATTATCACCTCATTATATGTTAAGATTTATTGTAGCATATAATTTGTTGTTATGCAAGACGCCCACATAATTAAGATTAATATTATTCTAACGACTAAATTCTGCTTTACTTATGATCTGACTGATGGTATAATACTATCGTTATCCGCCCGTGGCGAAGCTGGATATCGCAGCAGATTCCGATTCTGAAGGACGGGGGTTCAAATCCCTCCGGGCGGGCCAAAATCGACAAATCTCGATAGAGGTTTGTCGATTTTACTTTTTCACTCTTCACTATTCACTTTTCACTATTCTCTACTGTCGATTTTGGCAAGTAATAAGTAATAGTGAATAGTGAAGAAGTGTTTTGCAAGGCAAAGCCTTGCTTCATAATGTAAGTAATCCGTAAGGATTATTTCATAATATTGTATTTTGACAAAATATTTGTTATAATCTAATCAGCAAAACTTGATTAAGCGGATGAATTTTCAGCCAACTTATGAGGTGATTACTATGAATTCAGATGAATTATCTTTGATTGTATTGATGGTTATCTTGGGTATAGGTATAGTGTTAATAGCAGTTTTAACAGTTGTAGAGCTTAAGAAACGTAAAAACTGCACTTTTGAAGACCTCCCCGAAAGTGAAGTTGTTGTTAAAAAGGCCGAGGTAATATCTAAATATGTTGACACGAAGCGCACAGGTTCTTATAGGCAGCCGAATCACCATTTGGTTTACCGCGTTATATTCAGGACAGAAAACGGCGAAACAATAGAATATTCAGTTCCTATTGAAATTTTTAATGCGTGCGAACCGCATATAACCGGAGACCTCGTTACAGTTGACGGAGATTTTTTAGATTTTGGAGAAGGCGAAGATTTATAAATAACTCGACATAAGAGAAGACTAAAAGACACCAAGCCGAATTGACTTGGTGTCTTTTATGTTACATATTCTTGAAACGCTCGTAGGCTTCTCTGAGTTCGATAGCCTTATCCTCGGGAGCGGTCGGGTTGCAGTGAGCCCAGGCACCCGTCTCGCTCGAAGCGTTAAACTTCTGCTTGTCGGCAGAGCGCATCGGCGGGAAGAACTCGATATGGAAATGGTAATAATCGTCGGTGTTCTCGCAGTTAACGGGGCCGTTGTGCATACACATCATATAGGGGAACTTGTAGTCGAAAAGGCTGTCAAGAGTTCCCGATGTAAGTCGCAGAGCCTCGGCGAGATCATACTTCTCTTCCTCGGTCAACTGAGTGATGTTGTTGACGTGGCGTTTTGACATAACGTAGACGCCGTAAGGATATTCGCAGAAGAAGGGCAAGAATACGGTGAAATGCTCGGTCTCAAATATAATTCTCTTGCCGAACTCTCTCTCCTGCTCACCCATTTCGCAGAAGATGCACTTACCTTTTTCCTCATAGAACTCCTTTGAAGCCTCAAGCTCAAGCTCAAGCTTCTTCGGAATGATGGAGTAGCCGTAGATCTGTCCGTGCGGATGGGGCATTGTTACACCAACCACGTCTCCCCTGTTTTCGAAAATAAAGACGTACTTGATCTTCTCATCAGAGGAAATCTCGGTAAAGCGATCGCACCACAGGTCAACGAGGTTTGCGATGTGGTCGGTAGGAAGCTCGGGCAAAGTGATGGTGTGGTCGGGTGAATAGAGGATAACCTCGCACTTTCCATAGGCTTCCTTGGTCTTGAAGAAGTCGTTGGCAACATCGTCAGGCACAGGAGGATTCTGGGAAAGCGCAGGAAAATCGTTGTCATATTTCAGGACATCAAAGTGGTCTGGCACCTTGCCGGAACCGGGGCAAAAAGGACAGTAATCCTTGGGCATCTGGGGGCGGTTCTGCCTGTGGGATGCGATCATGACCCAGTCCTTGATAAGCGGATGATAACGTAATTCAGCCATAAATATATCTTCCTTTACTTTTAATTTACATACTGATGGAGGTTCCGCCTATCGGCCTGATGTTCAGGACGTAGCAGTTACCAACACCGAAAACACCTTCAATGGCAGTCTTATATGTATCAAGCAGATCCTCAGGAACAAAGGCCTGAATGGTACCGCCAAAGCCGCCTCCGTGGACACGGAAGGCACCTCTGTCACCGAGAACACGCTCGGTAATCGCAAGGGCAAGTGAAAGGCCCTGCTCAGCAACGTTGAGGGTGGAATATACGTTTTGAAGTTTCATATATGACGAACGTCCCGACTCCTTGACAAGCTGCATAAATCTGTCGAGGTCATTCTCCTTAAGAGCGGTCTTTTCAAGTTGAGCGCGTCTGTTTTCCTCAAAGAAATGGATGGCTCTGAGAACGGCACGGTCACCGAACTGCAGTCTGAGCTCCGCGATCTTTGACATAAATGCGTCCTCGTCGACCTTGCGTAGCACATCAACTCCGAAGAACTCGGAAATATTGCGAAGCTCGTCGGTAACGGCAGCATATTCTATGGTCAGGTCGGCATGATTTCCGCCTGTGTTGACGATGCAGAGGTAATGCTTGCTTTCGTTAAGGTTGAAGTCGACTTTTTCAACTACGGGATTATTGCGGTCAGCAAAATCGATAGCGGTAAATCCGCCGACCGAACTTGCCATTTGGTCCATAAGGCCGCAGGGCTTGCCGAAGAACTTGTTCTCGGCGAACTGAGCGATCTTCGCAATAGTTACGGCGTCAACAACACCGTTATTATACATATAGGAAACAATATTTCCAACAAGCACTTCAAACGCTGCAGACGAAGACAGTCCGCTACCCTTAAGAACGTTTGATGTGGTGTATGCGTCAAATCCGCCGACATTGTATCCGTTCTCAGCCATTCCTGCGCAAACACCGCGAATAAGGGAGACGGCCTTCTCTTTTTCTTTGTCAACGGGTGACAATTGGGCGGTATCGACGGTGTCCATATTGTAGCCTGCCGACTTAAGACGAATAATGCCGTTGTCGGTTTTTGAAACGACTGCAATTACATCAAGGTCAACGCTTCCCGCAAGAACGCAGCCAAGCTGATGGTCGGTATGGTTTCCGCCGACCTCAGTGCGTCCGGGTGCGCTGAAAAGCTCGACATCGCGGTCAACACCGAACAGCTTGCCAAATTCGTCACAGGCATCTATGTATCGTTTATGCGCCTCTTCAATATTACTGTAAAGCAACGAAAACTTCTCATCAAAGGCTCCGTTTAGAATATTCTGTTTGATTTGGTCAAGCTTCATAATACTTCCTCCAATTCAAATGTCATAACTAAAATTAAAACCTCCCGAAGCAGAGTTCGGGAGGTTTTTGGCAGCGGTATAAGGATTCGAACCTCAACAAACAGAGTCAGAGTCTGCCGTGCTACCGTTACACAATACCGCTATATAAGTCGTCGAACTAACCGACCTACTTATTATAACCATTTTTTGTCGTTTGTCAAGGGGGTTGTTTATATTTTTGACAACAAAATCTATTTTATTCTTATGCGGTCAGGCAATGTTCCGTCGAAGAAGGCGGTCGCGCGCTCGATAGCATCCTTCGCGTTTCCCCAATCGGCATCTTCCCCATTATTTCTGTAATCAAACATATTGCAAAAATGACGCACGTCGCCGCCCAACTCCTCAAGATAATCTAGGGTGATCTGCTTGATGGTCTGAGCAAATTCTTTTGCTCGGTCCTTATTCATATTGTCAGGAATGTTCTCCGCAAGCATAGTGTAATGGGGCAGACAAAACTCACTCTGTTCCGAGACTAATCTGCGGAAATCCTTGTCGGTTTCGTAAGTGCGGTAGATGGTATCAAGCATATGCTCCATACCGAAATTCATCTTATCACAGATAAAACAGGTCTCCTGCAATCTTACCGCCTTGTATAAGATCTTCTTAGGGCTGGGCTTGAAGAACTTGTTTTCTCCGAATACATTCGTTTTGACCTGCTGAATATGGCTGTCAAGCATAAGAGCGAGAGAAAGTCTGTTGTTTGCGCGGCGCATTTTAAAATAGTGGTCCTTACAGAAGCCGAGCTCATTAGTCTTAACGCGCACATCGGGCTCCATCATTGCGGCG
>JAZTZA010000233.1:0-2248 GCA_045637185.1 Acutalibacteraceae bacterium | reverse complement strand
AAAAGTTGGGCGCGCTTCTCGCCGATACCCTTTAGAGTTGTGATATTTCTGACTGTCAAAAAGATCACCCTGTTTTCGTTACCGATTTTACTCTACCGAGATGATGAAATAGTAGATAGGCTGACCGCCGCGAATGGCAGTAATCTCAATGTCGGAGCCGAGCTTGTTCTCAAGCACGTTGCGTACACTCTCGGCCTGCTCCTCGGAAACCGATTCGCCGTAGTAGAGGGTGACGAAGGAGGTGTCCTTCTTGCACATCGAACGGGTGAGCTTAACGGTGGCACGCATAAAGTCCTGCTCGGTGAAGGAAAGCTTACCGTTCTCCATAGCAAGAATGTCGCCCTTCTTGATCTTGAATCCGTCGAAGTCGGAATCGCGTGCGGCAAAGGTGACCTGTCCGGTTGCAACCTGCTCAGCGGCATTCTTCATATTGACCGCGTTGGTGTCAGCGTCGGCATCGGGGTCGAAGGCGACCATCGCCGAAACGCCCATCGGCACCGTCTTGGTGGGCAGAACGATAACATTACGGGTGGAGAGGGGAACCGCCATCTCGGCCGCCATAATGATGTTTTTGTTGTTGGGGAGAACGAAGACCGTTTCGGCAGGGGTCAGCTCGATGGCGCGCAGAATGTCGTCGGTGCTGGGGTTCATAGTCTGACCGCCGCTGACAAGGTTGTCAACGCCGAGATCGTAGAAAAGCTGCTCGATGCCGTAGCCTACACATACGCTTACAAAGCCGTACTTATTCTCCTTCTTAACGGGGGAATAGGTGTTGCCCTTGGAGTCGGTGTTGACCTCTTTGCGCTGGTTGTTGTCGTGCTTTGCACGCTCGTGCTGATCACGCATATTTTCAATCTTGAGGTTAACGAGGGAGCCGAAGGTAAGGCCCTTCTCGATAGCGTTACCGGGATGGTCGGTGTGAACGTGAACCTTAATGATGTTGTCGTCGTCAACTACAACGGCGCTGTCACCGATGGTCTCAAGATAGGCGCGAAGGAGACGTGCATCCTTTTCGCCGTCCTTGTTGACGATGAACTCGGTGCAGTAGGTGAAGGTTATCTCGGTCTCGTATTCAGCAGCGGCGTTTCTGTACTCGGTCTTTTCGGCAACCTTTGCGGGCTGAACGTCAGACTTGATAACAACACCGTCGGCAAATACCGAACGCATACCCTCGAGCACGGTCAAAAAGCCCTGTCCGCCAGCGTCAACTACTCCTGCCTTCTTCAATACGGGCAGAAGCTCGGGGGTAGAAGCAAGTGCTTCCTTTGCACCCTCAAAAGCAACGTCGAATGCGGTCATAAAGTCGTCGCTGTCGGCCGCCTTAGCCTTCTCGTAAGCGACGCGCGCAACGGTAAGAATGGTGCCCTCGGTCGGCTTCATGACCGCCTTGTAAGCCGCATGGACGACTAGACCGTGCGAGGTGACGAAATCCTTTCCGTCCATAGTCTCCTTGCCCTTGAGGCCTTTGGAGAAGCCTCTGAAAAGCAGGGACAGGATAACACCCGAGTTACCGCGTGCGCCGCGCAAAAATGCCGATGCGGCGGTGTCGGAAACTTCGGCAACGGTGGCACCGTTCAGACGCGAAAGCTCCTTAACGGCGTTGTTGATGGTCATAGACATATTGGTGCCTGTATCGCCGTCGGGGACGGGGAAAACATTCAGCTCATCGATAAGCTGTTTGTTATTTGTAATATGATTTGCGCCCGAAAGGTACGCATCGCGCAAGGTATTTCCGTTTATCATTGAAAACAACTCCTTAATTAAGACCCAAATCAGTCAGCTTTCATTCCGTCAACGTGTACGGAAACTTTTTTAACGTCGATACCCGTAGCTTCTTTAACGGTGTAACGAACGTTGTGATCTATGCTGTTGGCAACAGCGTTGATGTTGATGCCAAAGGTAACTATAATATGGAGATCGACCGAAAGGCTGTCAATGGTACCCGAAACGACGATACCCTTATCGATCATTTTTCCGCCCGACAGCAAATTGCGGATCTTCTGTCCACCCTTGGCGACCATACCTGCAACGCCGTAGCAAGAGGTGACTGCGTTGCCGATGAGCTTAGCGAAGAAGGTGTTGGATACGTAGACCTTACCGTATTTTGTTTCGTAGGCGATCATAATTTATTCTCCGTTCTCCGACCGTTGTTTGATTTGCAGGTGTTGTCGGCTTTCCTGCTGATAGGTATATAACAATTATTTAAGGGACTCTATATTATTATACAGATCACTTGGACTGTATGAAA
>JAZTZA010000232.1:0-2170 GCA_045637185.1 Acutalibacteraceae bacterium | reverse complement strand
ACCTATGAGGAGCTGAGCAACAAGGCAGCTGACATCATTGCCGCACAGATCATTATGAAGCCTGACTGTGTGCTCGGACTTGCGACAGGTTCGTCTCCCGTTGGTACCTATAAGAGACTTATTGAGGATAATAAGAGTGGTAAGATCGATTTTTCTGCCGTTACAAGCGTAAACCTTGATGAGTACGTCGGACTTGATGTAACCAACGATCAGAGTTACCGTTACTTTATGAACGACAACCTGTTCGATCACGTTAATATTGATAAGAACAAGACCTTCGTTCCCAACGGATGCGCCGCCGACCTCAAGGCCGAGGGAGAGGCTTATGACGCTCATATCAAGGCTCTCGGCGGTATCGATCTTCAGCTTTTGGGAATCGGGCTTGACGGCCATATCGGATTTAACGAGCCTGATACCTGCTTTACCGCCGCCACTCACGAGGTCGTGCTCGATGAGTCGACCATTAAGGCAAACGCTCGCTTCTTCGCCAACGAGGATGATGTGCCTAAGACGGCCATTACGATGGGTATGATGTCCATTATGCAGGCCAAGAAGATCCTTCTTGTTGCTAACGGAGCCGCAAAGAAGGAGATAATCGAGAAGGCCTTCTTCGGCTCAATCGATCCGCAGGTTCCTGCTTCAATTCTGCAGTTGCATCCTGACGTAACGGTCATATTCAGCGAGAATTAAATAAGAGTGAAAAAACACCCCGTCGGCTGACGGGGTGTTTTTGTAATTATATATTGTTTACCAAAGATGCTCAGGGTATTCGCCGTCGGAAATCATATTGCGTATGGCATCGACGACCATTTTGCGATCCTCCTGATAGGTGACTCCGTACCATTTTGACGCGGTCTTAAGCACCTTGACATCGCATATCTTATCATCGATAAGCTCCTGAACCGCAAAGGGAAGGAAGAACTCGCCCTTTAACTCATCGGTGTTCACGTCGAAGAAACGCAGAAACAGACGTCTGAGTTCAGAGAAGAGTGCAGGAGTAAATGCCCAGCAGTTCATCGAAACGGTCGAGCCTTCGGGCAGGTCGTTCCAGACATCGTTTTCAAAATACTGCGACTTCTCGCCGTTGCGCTGGATCTTGGTGCGCTCGGTCACCTTTGTGAGATAACCGCTTGCATCGGTCTCACAAACACCGCGAGAAACGTGACCGTTCTCGGTCAGGGTGTTCTCAAGCACAAAGCCAGACATACAGAACTGATGTTTTTCGTTGCTCTTATCAGCCGATCTCATAAAATCCGCGAGCTTGACAAAACTGTCACGGCCGTAAAAATCGTCGGCGTTGATAACGGCAAAATCGTCCTTGACCGCAACCTCAGCGCACAGTACAGCATGACCTGTACCCCACGGCTTGACTCGGCCTTCAGGGACCTTTATGCCGTCAGGCAGATCGTTGATGTCTTGAAAAACGTAATCAACCTTGACGTGATTCTCAATTCGCTTGCCGATAGTTTCACGGAAAATATCAAGATTTTCTTCCTTAATGATGAACACAACGTGGTCAAATCCTGCCTTGAGTGCATCATAGATGGAATAATCGAGAATGAATTCGCCGTTGCGGCCGATGGGGTCGATCTGCTTTAGGCCGCCGTAACGGCTTCCCATACCTGCTGCCAAAATTACTAAAGTCATAGTAACAACTCCCGTCAGAAACTAAATGCGGTCGGCAATTTCAGTCTTTATCTTTGCGAGGAACTCGTCCATTGTCATTGTGACAGTCTGGTCGGTCTCACGGTCACGAACCGATACAAGTCCGTTTTCGGCCTCCTTAGCGCCGATTATCAGCATATAGGGCACGCGGTTGACCTGACGGGCCTCACGAACCTTGTAGCCGATCTTCTCATTGCGGTCGTCAAGCTCGCAACGGATCTTGTTCTCGCGCAGGGTGTTGTAGACCTTCTCGGCAAAGGTGTTGTCCATTCCTGGAAGGGTGAGCACCTTGACCTGAAGGGGAGAGAGCCAGGTCGGGAACTTGCCCGAGAAATGCTCGGTGAGAATTCCGATGAAACGCTCAATTGAGCCGAAGCAGACGCGATGGATCATAATGGGACGCTGCTTCTGACCCTTCTCGTCAACATACTCAAGTTCGAAGTTGATGGGCATCTGGAAGTCAAGCTGAATGGTGCCGCACTGCCAGGTGCGTCCAAGAGAATCT
>JAZTZA010000231.1:0-7429 GCA_045637185.1 Acutalibacteraceae bacterium | reverse complement strand
CCGAAAGCCTGTCTGCGAGGGCCTGATACCCCTTCAGGTCGGAGGTGACCACCGTCAGCGTGCGGCAGGCCTGCATCAAGCGAGGCACCACCTCTGAAAATCGCCCGAATCGGTCCAAAAGGGCCACGTCGCCGACATCATTTTGCGCGGCGGCCTGTTCAAGAGTCCAGACGGCACCGTTAAGAAGTATTTTTCGGCGCAACGCCTCGCCGTCCACCCTGTCGATATCAAGCCCTACGGGCAAGGTCATTCTGCGCTCAAAAACCGTGCGGCCGCCTCTGCCGACCGCCTCTTTGACCTCGTCCCAAGGGACAGACCCCTCGCAGCGCACCCTCACAAGACAGTAGGGCGCACCCCCTACCCTCTCGCCCGAAAGGGTGACCTTCTTTCCGAAATTGCGGGCGAAAAACCGCCTTATCTTACCCTTTATCTCTCTGTTGTCGAACTCTACAAGTGTTACCATAAGCATTCCTCCGTCATTATATTTTTATGTGAAGGAACGCGAGGTTAAAACAAGGTTTACAAACCGATGTATTTGTTGTAAAATAATACCGATAATACTGATAAGGGGGAACTCGATATGTCAGCTCCGCTTGCCGACCGTATGCGGCCGCTTACCCTCGACGATGTCGTTGGTCAGCACCATCTGCTCGGCGAAAACAAACCCCTGCGGCGCATCATCGATGGGGGCAAAATTCCCAATATGATATTCTACGGCCCGTCGGGCATCGGCAAGACCACCGTTGCCTCTATTATCGCGAGCCGCACCAATATGCGCCTGCATAAGCTGAACGGCACCACCGCCACCACCGCCGATATAAAGAGGGTCATCGACGAGCTTGGCTCCTTTGCGGCTATGGACGGAATACTGCTCTATCTCGACGAGATACAGTATTTCAACAAGCGCCAGCAGCAGACCCTGCTCGAATACATCGAAAACGGAAGCATCACCCTCATCGCCTCCACCACCGAGAACCCCTATTTCTATATCTACAACGCTATACTCTCCCGCTCGACCGTCTTTGAGTTCAAGCCGGTCGACGCCGAGGATATCGAGCGCGCCGTCAGACGCGCAGGCGACTTCCTTTCGGCAGAGCAGCAACGCAGTATCACCCTAACCGACGAAGCGGTAAAGACCATCGCATTGGGTTGCGGCGGCGATGTAAGAAAGTCGCTCAACGCGGTGGAGCTTTGCGTTATGTCTGGAGAGGTCGCCGATGACGGCAGCGTTACCGTAAGCGGCGAGACAGCCGCCGAGCTTTCTCAGCGCAGCTCAATGCGTTACGACCGCGACGGCGATGCCCACTACGACATTCTGTCCGCCTTCCAAAAGTCGATGCGCGGAAGCGATCCCGATGCGGCGGTACATTATCTTGCGCGACTGCTTGAAGCAGGAGACCTGCCCAGCGCCTGCCGTCGACTGATGGTATGCGCCTGCGAGGACGTGGGGCTTGCCTATCCGCAAATAATCCCCATTGTCAAAAGCTGTGTCGATGCCGCATTGCAGGTGGGACTGCCCGAGGCAAAGATACCCCTTGCCGATGCCGTGATACTGGTCGCCCTCTCCCCCAAATCCAACACGGGCGACGCCGCTATCGAGGCGGCACTTGCCGACCTGCGAGCAGGCAAAACGGGTGATATCCCCGACAGCCTCAAGGACGGACACTACTCAGGTGCGCAAAAGCTGGGCAAGGCTATCGGATATCAGTACCCACATTCCTTCCCCAACCGATATGTAAAACAACAATATCTGCCCGACGAGCTTGTGGGCAGGGAATATTATAGCTACGGCGAGAATAAAAATGAGCAGGCCTTCAAGACCTACTGGGATAAGATAAAAGGACAAAACTAACTTATTCTTGAGAAAGAGGGACCTCAATGACCATTCGGCCGAACGGGAAATTTTTACAGGTGTTAAGGCTTCGCCTTTGCCTGTTTGCCCTTCTGCCGAGCTTTGTCTGCGGTGTGCTGTCGACATTCGTTTGGATGGCGGCGGTGATTTCCGCGGCGGTCGTTGGGGGCCTTTTTCTTTTTGGGTGGACGTGGTACCTGCCCCGCTATTACGGGTCCTGCAAGGTCATCCTGTCGGACGAGGCGATAGCGGTGTGCAGGGGTGTTTTTTTTCGCAGAAAGTATATACTCCCCTCGCCGCGCACCCTTTACTGCGACGTGGTACGAGCCCCGATTTTATCTCTTTTCAGGCTCAGGGCGATCAACCTCCACCTTGTGCGGCGTACCCTCAGGGTCGGGGGCTTGAGCGGCGAAGATGCCGAGTTGATACTCACCTGCATCTCGGGGGTCGCTTCCGATGAATAGATCCGTCCGTTTCAGGTTGCACCCCCTCAACATCCTCAAATTCATCCGCAAACTACTCTTTATACTCCTGATTCCTCTGCTTCGAAGCGCACTCAGCTACGGCCTGAGCGACACCCTGTCAACCCTTGTGACTCTCGAGTCGGCAGTAGCCTTAATACTGCTCGCATACGGGGTGTTGCGTTGGGCAAGGGCGCGGGTCACCGTGGATGAACAATTCCTCACCATACGCTCAGGGCTTTTCTTCAGGCGCACGGCACAGGTGCCTCTTTCAAGGGTCACCTGCGTCTATGTCGAAAGAGACCCCCTGCTGACCCTTTTCGGTGCCGTCAAGGTTGCCGTTGACACCAACGCAGGCAATTTTAAGCGCACCGATTTTGAGTTTTATCTGGGCAGAAAAAGGTTGGCGGAGTTCTGCGATATGCTCGGTACGGTCACACCGCGCAACCGCATCTACCTTTGCAACCTGCGGCAGATAGCCTTGATGTCGCTGTCGAGCGCATCCGCTCTGTCGGGTCTGCTGGTAGCGGCGGGCATCATCAAGACGGGCGGCAGATTGCTCGGCGACACCCTTGAGGATAGGCTTGTGGAGACCTTGGGCGCCGTCACCGAGCCGCTCAGCCGCATTATTCCCCCTGCCGCAACCACAATTGCCGCTTTGCTGGTGGTGGGATTTTGCATTTCCTTTCTCATCACCCTTACAAAGCACATCTCCTTCGTCGTTCGGTGCAACAAGAGGGGCGTCCTTATCGAGCAGGGCTTCCTCAGGCAGAAGCAATCCTTTATCCGCCGCGACGCCATCGGTGCAGGGGTCATTTCAATGCCGCCGCTGTTGCATCTTTTTCACCGCTCGTCGCTATGTATCTTCGCATCGGGCTACGGCACTCAAAACGGCGAGCGCTCCATTCTCTTTCCTGTCGAAAGGGCAAGCGAGGCGGAGAGGTCGATGCACGTTCTCGGGGTCGACCTGTGCAAAGGCGACCGCCTGACCCTGAGGGTGCCGCGCCGCGCTATGTCGCGCGCCCTCTTTACCCCGTGCGTGTGGTTAGCGGTAATTACGGCTGTGACGGTCGGCGGATCGCTGCTTATTCCGAGCATACGGCAGATACTGCTCATCTTCGGCATATTCGTTGGCCTCATCGACGCATACTGGCTCTATCTTCGCATCAGCCACACCAAACGGGGCGGGGCTGAACTTGGGTGCGGAGTGCGGGTTTTCGGCTTCAGGGGGCTCACCCTGACCGACTCCCGCTTCAAAAGAGGCAGCGTCGATTGCATCACCGTCACCGAGGGGCCCTTCGACCGCAGGCGAGGGCTTTGCACCCTGCGAGTGACCCTGCGGGGCGAGAAGGCATACTGCGCGAGGACCACAAATTTAGACAAAATAGAGGTCGACGGCGTGGTTTTTCATCAATTTAATGTGTAAAAGCACTGAAATTTGAAAAATCGGTGCTTTTTTGCTTTTCTTTTGCCAAAGAGTGTGTTACAATGAGAAAAAATATGTTAAAAGAAACGGAGAAGTTGTTATGTACGCAGATTTAATTGATTCGATCGGTTTCGTCGGCAACGTTGACCGAGAAGTCGCCGACGCTATGGCCTTGGAACTGGGTCGCCAGCAAGCCAACATCGAGCTTATCGCCAGCGAAAACTTTGTTTCTCCCGCAGTTATGGCCGCAATGGGCTCCATTCTGACCAACAAGTACGCTGAGGGCTACCCTGCAAAGCGTTACTACGGCGGCTGCCAGTATGTCGATATCGTTGAGGATATCGCTCGCGAGCGTATGAAGAAGCTCTTCGGCGCCGAGCACGCCAACGTTCAGCCCCACTCGGGTGCACAGGCCAACACCTCCGTTTACTTCTCTCTGCTCAACGCAGGTGACACCGTTATGGGTATGAACCTCGCCCACGGCGGCCACCTTACCCACGGCTCTCCCGTTAACGTTTCGGGCAAGCTGTTCAACTTCGTTCCCTACGGTGTCAACGACGACGGCTTCATCGATTACGACGCCGTTCGCGCCATCGCACTTGAGTGCAAGCCGAAGATGATCGTCGCCGGCGCTTCGGCATATCCGCGCGTCATCGAGTTTGACAAGATCGCCGCCGTTGCCAAAGAGGTAGGCGCGATATTTATGGTCGATATGGCCCACATCGCCGGTCTGGTTGCCGCAGGTCTGCATCCCAATCCGGTTGAGTACGCCGACATCGTCACCACCACCACCCACAAGACCCTGCGCGGTCCCCGCGGTGGCGCCATCCTCTGCAAAGAGGAGTTCGCCAAGGCCATCGACAAGGGTATCTTCCCCGGCTCTCAGGGCGGCCCGCTGATGCACGTCATCGCAGCCAAGGCCGTCTGCTTCGGCGAGGCTCTGACCGATGAGTTCAAGGCATATCAGCAGCGCGTTATCGACAACGCACAGGCACTTGCAAAGAGCCTTATCGCCAACGGCCTGCCCTTGATCTCGGGCGGCACCGATAACCACTTGATGCTGGTCGATCTGCGCGGCACCGGCGTTTCGGGTAAGGAGCTTGAGCACCGCCTTGACGCCGTCAACATCACCGCTAACAAGAATGCCATCCCCAACGACCCCGAGTCCCCCTTCATCACAAGCGGTATCCGTGTCGGCACCCCTGCCGCCACCACCCGCGGCCTGACCACCGAGGATATGGCTCGCGTAGGCGAATTCATCGCCAAGGCTACCTTCGACTTCGACAACAGCGCCGATGCCATCCGTGCAGGCGTTGCCGAGATCTGCGCCAAATATCCGCTTTATAAGTAAGCAAATAGGTTTTATCCCCCTGTCCGCGTCACAACGGGCAGGGGGATTTTTTGGTATTTTATTACAAAATTGTAACCTAAGGTTAAAACTTTGTAACTTTACTTCTGCACAAGGGGTGTGCTATAAAGGTATTAAGGGCGGTGTGCCGTCCCCAGTTTCCTTCAACGGAGGTAGAGTTATGAAAAAAAGCACACGAATTGCATTGATCGTCCTGCTGTCGTTATTAGCAATTGCCGCCATCCTTTCCGTTGCATATTTAGCCTACTGGCTGCGGACGGTTTTGTCCTTTATGCTTGTAGATCATCTCATCTGAGCAAAAGCAAGTTGAACATCCCGCTAAGAAGAGAGGTTTTATTATGTCAAATAAAAAAGAAATGATAACCGTATACCGAAAGCTGTTAAACATAGTGCTGATTGGGTCGTGCGCCCATTTCGTTATATTTGCCATCTCAGATATGCTCAATTACGCGCTTGAGCCTTCCCTGTGTTCCCTAGTTTTCCCGATAATTGCCGTCATCTACGGCGTTAAGTCCTATATTGCTACAAACCGCGTGCTTAAGCCGAGTATAGTGTTTGTTCTGTCGTGCATAGCGGCGGCAGCGATGTTGGCGATTGCGCAAACTGCCTTTGTGGCGATATATGAAGGTGCTGTGCCGATAGATTTATCGGACGACACATATATTTTCCCAATAGTCATCGGCATTTCATCCGCCGTAGCCGCAGTGCTTTCCGTTATAGTTGAGGTGCTCTGCGCACTGATCGCAAAGCTGATTATAAACGGAAGGTGTAACCTCCCCTGCCCCACCCAACCGAGCGAAACGGAGGTAGAGTTATGAGTAAATTCAACGATACAAGGTTAAGATATCTGTTTTTAGTTGCTTTGGATGTAGCTGTAATATTCATAGCATTTCAGATGCTGATTATATTCAGCTCACTTAGAGTGGGTATGTTTACACCGGGAGAGGTCTTGGTGATATACGGAATACCCACTTGGTTAGCTCTGCGCGGAGTGATTGTCCGCCTCGCCTTCAAGCGGGTATGGGCTCCCACCCTTATACTGTTTCTTGAGATTTGGATACCAATATTCATAACCCAAATTGTAAGATTCAGTTTTAATATGACATCCATTATTCAGGGTTTCTTAGTGCCGTTAGGCGTCGCCCTGTTCTCAGCATTGTTTTCACTTTTGACAGACGGTGTTGTACGACTGTACAAAGCCGGTAAAGCAATTGCCAAATCCGCCACCCAACCGAGCGAAACCAAAGCGTGAATTAAAGTTATGAGGTGAAATTTATGAAATCGTTATTCACAAGATCACAGAGATCGACCCTCCTGATTGCCGCGGTCACCGTCTGCGCGGTCGTCATCCCTCTCTCCGTTTACCTCGTCACCGCCTTGCGCAAAAAGAAGGCGGTTGGGAAGATAGAGGCCTCTAAATAGGATTGGGGATATTTTTAGCAGCCTCTCGTTTGCCACTTCTGTAACGGTGCAGTATATTTAAAACGAAACGAGGTGAAACTCTTGAACAGCTCAGATGTGATAGGACTGCGGTTTTGCTTTGACGGATATGAAAAACACTTTGATATCATATTCAGCAAGATCGATGTTAAAAAATATGTATGGCACGTCACCAACAGTGAGATACACTGCCTGAGCAATCCTTATCAAAAGGCTTTCCTGCTGCCTCCGAGCACATACTCGGGCGAGGAGTTTTCGGACGAAATTAAATGCTGTGATTATCACGCAATACACGCGAGAATGTTCGCCGCCCCAGCGAACGCCCCTACGCTTGCGACAAATATTGATAATTACGAAGCATTCCTCAAGAGCCCGTTTGAGATCGCCCTGTTATGTGCGGACTGCTACGCGGATTTTTATGCAAAAGACCCGAAGGTTATCAAGGATGTTGCAGATGCCTGCATACACAACCCAAAAAGCGACCTGTCCTTTTTAACAAAGGAAAACGATACGAGAACCGGCTTCTATATCTGACAAAGGTGGATAGTATGAAAAAATTCTTTTGTGTTTTATGTGCTTGACCTTAATAAGCGCGACTTTTGGCGGATGCAAGAACAACTCGGCAAGCAAGACCTTCAAAACCGACCTTGGCGACACAATAACCGTTCATTCGTTTATAAGGGAAACTCTGCACGACACCCATTTACAATGCGAAATCAAAGTAGACGGGTCAGATTCAGTCGAAACAATATATGAGGTCGGTATCATCGAGTTGCCCTCCGACATCGAAGCCGACCTTGAGGCAATCGTTCGTTTGCAAGACACCTCCGTGTACAAATTGTACAGTCATTTTATTGTAATCAACGACGGCGAGGCTGACA
>JAZTZA010000230.1:0-5359 GCA_045637185.1 Acutalibacteraceae bacterium | reverse complement strand
GGTTATCCCGGTATGAAGGTGCTCGGATTTGCCTTTACAAAGGGATACAACAGCGACTATCTCCCCTTTAACCACATTGAAAACTGTATCTGCTACACAGGCACCCACGACAACGACACCCTGCTCGGCTGGCTTTCGACCGAATCGGAGCAAAATCTCAGGTATATATACCGATTCACCCACACCGATAATTTGACCGACTGTGTCAGCGCCATCGTCGACCTTGCTTGGTCAAGCCGCGCAATGCTGTGCGTCGTTCCGATGCAGGATCTGCTTTGCCTTGGCAGCGATGCAAGAATGAACACTCCCTCTGTCAGCGAAGGCAACTGGACTTGGCGTCTGCCTGAGGGCGCGTTAAGTAAAGTGCTTACCGAGCGACTCGTTGAGTTAAAGGAAACCTTTTACAGATAAAAACAGGACATTCGGAAAATTCCGAATGTCCTGTTTAATTTTATGAAACTTAGATGGAGATGGTGTTTGCGATGTTATGAAGGGTGAAATCGTAGGCCTTCTTCTCGTTAAGAGCCTCAAATATATCCTTGTGAACGATATCTCCATCGATAAGGCACATTACGCGGTTGCCGATGCCGTCGTAGAGCAGGTCGACCGCCTTGTGACCCATAGCACTCGCGTTGACGCGGTCGCGTACTGTCGGAGAACCGCCGCGCTGAACGTGGCCAAGAATGGTGGCACGCGACTCGATATTGCACTGCTTGGAGATCTCCTCGGCAATACCTTCAACGTTACCGACGCCCTCGGCGACAACAACGATGAAATGCTTTTTGCCCATCGACTGAGTACGCATTATCTTGTCGACGACATCCCTCTTGATGTCATACTCGACCTCGGGAACGAGAATAGCGGTAGCACCGACGGCAATACCTGTATGCAGAGCAATATATCCTGCACGGCGACCCATTACCTCAACGACGGTGCAACGGTCGTGCGACTGAGCGGTGTCGCGCAGTTTATCAACCATATCCATAGCGGTGTTCATAGCGGTATCGAATCCGATGGTATATTCGGTCGATGAAATATCGTTATCGATGGTGCCGGGGATACCGACGCAACGGATTCCCCTCTCGGACAGGTCGCGAGCACCCCTGAAGGAGCCGTCACCGCCGATGACAACGATACCCTCGATGCCATTCTTATGGCAATTTTCGACCGCGATTCTCAGACCTTCCTCAGTCTTGAATTCAGGGCAACGGGCAGTATAAAGAATGGTACCGCCGCGATGAATGATATCGGATACCGAACGGAGATTAAGGTCGATCATATCATTTTCGATCAGACCGGTATAACCGCGCATAATTCCCTTGACGTTCATACCCTTATCAATAGCACTTCTTACAACGGCACGGATGGCCGCGTTCATACCGGGGGCGTCGCCGCCGCTGGTCAAAACTCCAATAGTTCTCAAAGTAAACACCTCAAAAAAATCTAATTACAATTGCCTTATATTATACCCACATTGAAAAGTTTTGTCAATATTTACATCAAAAATTCAGCGGGCTTTCTCCTACTCGGATAATATTACGTTATCTTTACCTACTATTCGCTCGATTTCACGGAGCATCGACTCATTCGGTTCGACCCATAAGCCTTTAGGTGCGACCACCTTTTTGCCCGTATCGGAGAAGTACAGATAGACGGGTAGTTCACCCTCGAAAAGCGAGAGAATATGCTTTATCCTTTCAAATTGGGGCGAGCCTTCGCTGCCGAGTTTTACGTGCAGTCCCCTGCGGATCTTGTTAGGCTTGTTTTCCGCAACCTGAACCGCCTGCGGCACGGTAACCGACTGAATTACAAGCTCTGGCCTCTCCTCCCTTTGCGACAGTTTGCCGTTTACGATTAGCACCGCCGACTTGCGCAGTTCGTTCATATAACGCACAAAGGTCTGCGGAAAAGCGATAGCGGTAAGGCTGCCGGTTGCGTCCATACAGGTCAGGATAGCCATTTCGCCCCCTGACTTGACGTTTCTCCTCTTTAGAGAGGTGACTCGCGCAAGTATCGAAACGGGTTTGTTTAAGCGGTTCAACGAAGTTTCATTGTCGATCAGGGATGAAATATCGACGCATCCGCTCTTTTTCTTTGCGGCGGCAAACTTGTCAAAGGAATCGACCGAAAGATAAAATCCCGTATATTCCACCTCGAAGTCAAGCTTCTCATCCTCAGTGAAATCGGCGCAAGGGGTGATGAAATCGGCATCGGTCACCGACTTACCGACCGAATCGGTGTCGAAAAATCCGACCTGTCCGTTGGATTCCCTCTGTTTTTCCTCAGAAACGGCACCGAAAACTGCCTCTAAAGCGGAAAACAGTTCGCGCCGATTGGGATGCACCGAATCGAATGCGCCGCATTTTATAAGGGTCTCGACGGCACGCTTGTTGAAATCCCTGCCGTGCATTCTAAGGCAGAAGTCGTAAAGTCCAGTAAACCTGCCGTTTTTGCTTCTCTCCTCGACCAGCGAGGAGATCAGGCTCATTCCGAGATTCTTGACCGCCTGCAAGCCGAAGCGTATCCTGTCACCGTCAACGGTAAATCCGCCCAACGAGTTGTTGATATCGGGCAAAAGCACCTGTATCGACTCGGCACGGCATTCTTCAAGATATTTTGAAACTTTATCGGGGTTGTCCAAAACGCTTGTAAGCAAAGCGGCAAAATATTCCTTTGGATAATGGCGCTTAAGATATGCGGTATAGAATGCAACATGGGCATAGGCAGCAGCGTGAGATTTGTTGAACGCGTAGGAGGCGAAGGAGGACATTTCATCAAAAATGGCCCCCGCCTTTTCCTCGGTAATCCCGCGCTTGACCGCGCCGTCACAATCCTTGTCGCCGTAGATAAATGCGTTGCGCTCGCTCTCCATAACCGAATGCTTCTTCTTTGCCATAGCGCGACGAACGATATCCGCTCGGCCAAGGGAGTAGCCCGCAAGCTCCTGAAAGATACGCATTACCTGCTCCTGATAGACGATGCACCCGTTGGTGACCTTGAGTATCGGCTCAAGCTCGGGGGTTATGTATCTGATATTTGCAGGGTTTGAGCGGCCCTCAAGATATTTGGGGATGGAGTCCATCGGTCCGGGTCGGTAAAGCGAAGTAACGGCGATGAGATCCTCGAGCCTGTCGGGCTTTAACTGGGTCAAGACCGAGCGCAGACCCTTGGACTCAAACTGAAAGACACCCTCAGTTCGACCCTCGCTGAACATTTTGAAGGTCTTGGGGTCGTCAAGAGGAATTGCATCAATGGAAAAATCGGGCTCCTTGCGGCGAATCATTTTGACCGCGTCGTCAATTATGGTAAGGTTGCGCAGGCCGAGAAAGTCCATTTTCAGCAAGCCCAACTGCTCAAGGTCGCCCATAGTGTACTGGGTGACCACCGAATCGTCGTTGAGAGCCATCGGCACATAGTCAAAGACCCTGTCGCGTGTAATTACAACGGCCGCCGCGTGCTTGGATGGATGGCGCGGCATACCCTCGATACGCATAGCAAGCTCAACAAGACGAGCGATCTCAGGGTCGGACTGCATCCGCTCGCGCAGCTTTGCTGAACGCTCGACGGCATCCTTGAGGTTCACATTAAACTCATTGGGCAACAAGGCAGCAACCTCGTCCACCTTTGAATAGCCGAGGCCAAGCACTCTCCCGACGTCGCGCAATGCCGCGTGGGCGGCAAGGGTACCGAAGGTGACTATCTGCGCCACATGGTCGGCGCCGTATTTGCGCACGACATAATCAATGACCTCCTGCCTTCTCGTGTGGCCGAAGTCGATATCAAAGTCGGGCATAGAAACTCGCTCAGGATTCAAAAACCGCTCAAAAAGCAGGTCATACTTCAATGGGTCGATATCGGTTATCCCGATGCAGTAGGCACAAAGGCTTCCTGCACCCGAGCCTCGACCGGGGCCGACGGGGATGCCGTTTTTCTTAGCAAATGCAACGAAATCCTGCACAATTAGGAAATAGTCGGTAAAGCCCATCGAGCCGATAACGTCAAGCTCACAGTCCAATCTCTCGGTAATCTGATCGGTCAGCTCGCCGTAACGCTTCCTTGCACCCCTGTAACACATATCGCGCAGGTAACCGTTATGGTCGCGCTCGCCGATATCGAAATTTGGCAAAATGGTGTTGCCGAATTCAAAGTCAAGGTTACACCTCTCGGCAATACGCTCGGTTATTTCAACCGCATCAGTAAAATCGGGGAATGCGGCCTTCATCTCCTCCTCCGATTTGATATAAAACTCGGGAGTAGGAAGCGCAATAGGGTTGTCCTCGTTAAGCTTTGAGTTGGTGTTGATGCAGACGAGCAGTTTTTGAATCTCGCTGTCGTTTTTATTGATGTAGTGGGCATCGTTGGTCGCCACCAGAGGTATGCCCGTTTCCTTGGAAAGACGGCGGAACATCGGCAAAATCTTGAGTTGTTCCTCGATGCCATGATTCTGTATTTCAAGGTAAAAATTGCCCTTACCAAAGATGGACTCATAGCGCAGGGCCGCCTGCTTTGCGGCCTCGTAATCGGAGCGCGAAAGCTCCTTTGCAACGTTGCCTGCAAGGCAACCCGACAGGGCGATAAGCCCCTCGTGATACCTCTCGAGCAGTTCGAGGTCGACCCTCGGCTTAAAGTAAAAGCCCTCGGTGAAGGCGTAGGAGACCAGCTTTATCAAATTTTTGTAGCCCGTTTCATTCTCGCACAAAAGCACGAGGTGGTAGTATTCGCTGTCAAGCTCCTTAACCTTGTCAAAGCGGGAGCGCTTGGCGACATAGACCTCGCAACCGATAATTGCCTTTACCCCCGCCTGCTTTGCGGCCTTATAAAAAGAAAGCGCGCCGTACATAACACCGTGGTCGGTGATGGCGACCGCATTCTGCCCCTTGTTTTTGACAGCATCAACCAACTGCCCGATGCGGCAGGCGCCATCGAGCAGACTGTACTCAGTATGGGTGTGCAGATGTACGAATCCCATTTTTACCTCCGAGTGTTGATTTCTTCGGACAGTTGCATTATCTTCTTGAGCCGACGGTCAATGGTTGAACGGCCCAGATGTGAAATTGACGCAAGCTCGTTGAGGGTCGCGTCGGTATACTCTAACCTAAGGTTTGCTATCTCAATCAGGTCGTCGCTGAGCTCACCGAATTTTCCGCACTCCTTGAGCCGCTCGATAGCAGCAATCTGTGCCTGAGCGATTGCATAGGTCTTGACATAGTTGGCGGTGTCAAAGTTACCGCGTCGGTTAAGCGCGTTGGTATAATTTTTCTCGACCTTTATCTCCATAAGGGTCAGCGAAGAATTGATCGCGCCCATAAAGGTCAGCAGGTCCTCGATAGATGTGCTGTCGATGAAATAAACGCAGACC
>JAZTZA010000229.1:0-3366 GCA_045637185.1 Acutalibacteraceae bacterium | reverse complement strand
CAAAACCGAAATTGAGCAAGGCTTTTGCCGCTGAAAAGCGGTCGTTGCTTGACGGGCATCCAAGCACAACGGCTATCAGGTTGAGTCCGTCGCGAGTCGCCGTTGCAGAAAGGCAGCAGCCTGCGTCATCCGTGGTGCCTGTTTTAAGTCCGGTTGCCCCGTCGTAAAACCTGACCAGCTTGTTGGTGTTGACCAGCTGAGTCGCCCCGTTTCTGAGGGTGTCCATCCAGACGGTCGTGTAATCGTATATCTCGTGATGCTTCATAAGTGCCTGCGACATCAGGGCGATGTCGCGCGCAGAGGTGTAGTGATTTTCTGCATCGAGTCCCGAGCAGTTGGCAAAATTGGTGTTTACCATACCCAAATTCTTTGCCTTTTCATTCATCATACCGACGAAGTTTTCCTCGCTGCCTGCTACTGCCTCGGCAAGCGCTACTGTTGCATCGTTTGCCGAACCTATGGCCACCGCCTTGAGCAGCTCGTGTACCGTCATCGTTTCATTTGGCTCAAGCCAGATCTGCGAGCCGCCCATAGAGGCGGCGTACTCACTGCAGGACACCTGACTGTCAAGCCTGAGCTTGCCCTCATCAAGCGCCTCCATAAAGAGCAAAAGAGACATGATCTTGGTGATCGAGGCAGGAGCAAGCCGCTCGTCAGCATTAGACTCGTACATAACCGTCCCCGAATCCTGATCCATCAGGATAAGCGACTTGGCCTTAATCGACGAAAAATCAGCTGATACACTAACGTCGATCGAATTACTGCCCGCTTCTTCTTCAAAATTGCCAAGAATATCTTCGGTGTAATGCTCGGTAACGATACTGCTCATTTCAAACATATCGTCGGCAAGCGCGTATGTAGTGAATAGGCAGACCGACATTACAAGCGAGATAATCCTTATCCATAGTTTCATCATATCACCCTCAAAATTCGACTTTGATAATATATATGTTTCGGTAGGATTATTTTTGACCTCTTTGTTAAAAATAGTGTTGGTGATAAGAGATGAAATATATTATGGCGATAATGACAGCCTTTTTGATTATGATTCTGTGCGGCTGCAACCAAACTGCACCTGAAACTGTAAAGGCAACCTCAAAGGAATATACGAGGGATATCATAGGTTACGGAACGATATCGGTGTCGGAGAGTGATGCGATCGTCACCGAAAAGGGAAGCGTTATTCAGTCGGTAGAGGTCGAGGTCGGCGAAAGCGTCAACGAGGGAGACCTGCTTTTTACTGTGATTCAGCTGGGTACGACCGCCGAAGTTACAGCAAAATGCGGCGGTATCGTTGCTGAAATTCAGCCAATCGGCACGCGTTCCGATGGAAAAAGTCCCTTTTGCGTTATAACCAAAACCGACTCCCTCTCGCTGAGCGTGCTCGTCAACGAAAAGGACATAGCTGCCGTTAAAACAGGAGACTCTGTCACCGTAAGCGGCGACGGCTTTGGCAATGCTGACTGTCAGGCGACGGTCGGCAGATGCCTTTCGCTCCCTCAGCAGAACGGAATGGCCATATATTACCCCGTTCGCATCGATCTGCCTGAAGAGGTCGATGGGCTTCTGCCCGGAATGAGTGCGAAGGCTGTTATTCACTCTGCATCCGAGGAAAAGGGGATAATTTTGCCTTTTACATCGGTTGGGTTTGATAAAAGTGGGTACTATGTCTATCTCAGTGACGGAAAACGGGTCGACCTGACCTCTGCGATCGCCTGCAACGACGGGTATGCTGTTGAGGGAATTGAAGAGGGTAGTCAGGTCTTCAAATCCATCTCGGAGGTCGAGGAATGAGAAAGGCACTGCTGATATTCTCGCGCTCGCTTCGCGTGAATTTTCGCCGATACCTGCTCTATTCGATCGGTGTCGCTCTGTCGGTTGCGTCGGTGCTGTCGGTCGGCACCCTGTCGGAGATGGCCTTTTCTTCCATAGATAAGGAGCTCGACCGCGTGATATTCAACGGCGTTGAGGTAAGCTTTTCCAACCTGTCGGCAGTAAACGCCGCTGAACTTGTTCGTTCGGTTGCGTCCGAGAGCAACACGCTCGCGATGCCCTACTCAAGTATGACGACTGTTATAGACGAGACGATCTATACTGTTTCGGGTGTCGACCAAAACGCACGGGAATTCTATTCGCTGAAGGTGGCAAACGGCAACTTTTTGACCCTCGAAAACGTTGAAAGTACCGACAGGGTCTGCGTGATAGGCAAGACGCTGGCTGACAAGCTGTCACCCGATACTTCCTGCGTCGGCAATATGCTTCAGCTGACCGTCAACGGCATAACCGAGCCATTTCGCATCGTTGGTATATACAGCAGCGGCTATATGGATAAGCTTGCCGACGTGCTGGGCGAGACCATCTACATTCCCAATACGGTTGCCGAGCAAATTATGGGCACAGGCTATGTCTCCTCATTTCAGGTTGGAAAGGATGACTCCGACCGATTTTTGCGCCTGCTGAATGAAAAGGTCGCCGAGAAGGGTTACACCTCGGTCGACCTTACCGCACAGCGTCAGCAGCTTGACGGGGTGTTCAATACGGTTACGACCGTCTTGTCGTTGATTACTGGAGTGTCGATAATTGTTGCGGCCTTTAATATGCTGGTCATCACCTGGATCCACATTAAGAATAACTATAAGGAGATAGGGCTAAAGAAGTCCCTCGGTGCATCGCGACTTGATATATTGCTTGAATACGTCGTCGAAGCGGTGGGCATAGCCTGGATAGGCACTGCATTGGGTGTTGTGTTCAATCTGTTATTCTGTCTTGTGCTGAATTTGACGGGTAATGTCATCGAGTACGGTGCAGTGCGTCTTGTTGCGGTAGCGGCAGCGGTAACGGTGTTGTCGGCGGTGTTTGGATTCATTCCGTCCTGTATGGCGGCTCGCCTGCAGCCGATAGATACCTTGCGCAGTAGCTGATAATTTATAAAATGGCTTGACAAAATTTAGGTAAGATATTATAATAGTCAAGTCGTCCAAATGTCTCGATAGCTCAGCTGGATAGAGCATCTGCCTTCTAAGCAGAGGGTCGGGGGTTCGAGTCCCTCTCGGGACGCCACGAAAAAAGTCACTTTTGTCTACCGACAAAGGTGACTTTTTTTAATGATATCCGTTCCTTACGGAACGGGTGATATATCCTCGATATGATATCCACCTTCGGTGGATGATATATGCCTTCGGCATATGAAGGAACGGATATTATTATGAGCAAAGCCGTATATCACATTTGTCCATAGGATAAGTGTGGTCTTTTTAAATGATGTCTGCCTGCGGTATGTGAAATATTATTTTATATGAATATGGGTAATGCGGAATTACATAACGAATTGTATGCAATGAATCGTTGAAATGTGCGGATTTTTAT
>JAZTZA010000228.1:0-2031 GCA_045637185.1 Acutalibacteraceae bacterium | reverse complement strand
CCGCGACGGGGGCTTTGAAGGGGTGTCTCGCGACGAGGTGTCGGCCTTGCTCCCGGTTTTGCTCGATGGGGGAGGGGCGGGCACCGAGGTGTTGCCGCCCGATGCGTCACCCGTCAGGGCCTGGCCGCTTGGCTCGGAGACGTCGCTCAGCCCTACGTAAGCCGCCGCGCCCACTGCGATAAGGCAGACCGAAAGGGCGGCGATGAGTCCCTTTGACCGCAGGAAACCGCGTGAAGATGAGAATTTCATATTTTTCATATAGCTACACATCCCGTAAAAAACTTTTCAGGGATAGTGTTGGACTTAAAAAGGGAATTTATGCAAAAAAGTCCGAAATAATTATTAACAGTTTGTTTACATAATTCCAAAACAATGGTAATACAGGCGGTGTAATATATAGTTGCACTCGAAAAACGGCGGACCGCAACGCCGACCTGAGTGCTATCTACCCTCCTCAAAAATACATCCACGGGAAACGGTCGTGCCGATTGGTGCGGCCGTTTTTCGTTATTTTTAGGTTGAAAAGGGTGGCGGGATTGATTATAATGTGGGAAAAGAGGTGAAGATTTTGGGTAAGGAAGTAAAGACCAACGCGATGAGGATACTTGACCGAAACAAGATCAAGTATGAGATAAATCTCTACGAGTGCAAGGAGTTCATCGATGCCGTCGATATCGCCGACAGGCTGGGTCAGCCCTATGAGTCCTCTTTTAAGACCCTCGTTACAGTAGGGAAAAGCGGTGAGCATTATGTGTTCGTGTTGCCTATCGCAATGGAGCTTGATCTTAAGAAGGCCGCCTCTGTGGTTGGGGAGAAGTCGCTGTCGATGATAGCGGTCAAGGATATAACCGCGCTGACGGGATACGTCCGCGGCGGCTGTACCGCCCTCGGAATGAAGAAGGCCTTCCGCACCGTCATCGATTCTTCTGCAAAGCAGTTTGACAGTATCATAATAAGCGGCGGCCGCATCGGAGCCCAGATAATTCTGGCACCCGACGACCTCGCAAAAGCGGCAAATGCCGAGTTTGCCGATATTCTGGCTGAATAGAATAGGAGTGGTGTTATGAAAATTGAAAAGATCTTGCTAAAGGAACATTTTGAGGGACTCGGAGAGTCGCCTGCAGTCCTTGAAACCTATATTCAGCCCTGTGACAACGAGTATAAGATCACCAACCGTCCTGCGATGATAATCTTCCCCGGCGGCGGATATCATTTTACATCCCATAGGGAAGCAGAGCCGGTCGCCCTGCGCTTTGCCACCCTCGGATATCAGTGCTTCGTGTTGTGGTACACCTGCGCGCCTGCACACTATCCTCAGCAGCTGCTTGAGGGTACGGCCGCCGTTGCCTACGTCCGTCAGCACGCGGAGGAATTCAACGTCGACCCCAAGCGGATATCGGTAATGGGCTTCTCGGCAGGCGGCCATTGTGCAGGAATGGCGGGCACTCTCTGGGCCGAGCCCATCGTTGCCGAAAAATTGGGTGTGGAGCCGCTTGCCGCCCGTCCCGATGCAATGGTGCTGTGCTACCCCGTTATAAGCGGCGGTGAATACGCACACCGAGGCTCCTTCAACAACCTCTTGGGAGAAAATCCGAGCGAGGCTCTGTTGCATAAGGTGTCCCTCGAATACGCGGTAAACGAGACCACGCCCCCTGCGTTTTTGTGGACGTCGGCCGATGACAAGTCGGTGCCTTGCGAAAATTCGCTGATGATGGCTATGTCATTTAAAAAGCACAACGTCCCTTATGAGTTGCACGTCTTCGGCAGTCTGCCTCACGGGGCTTCTCTTGCCAACGAGCAGGTCTACGCATCGGGAGTCGCGCACGCAGGTATCAATGCCCGCGTTGCCAAGTGGCCCGAGGAATGTGACTGCTGGCTTCGCGAGCAGTATGCCCGTATGCAGTAGGTGATGGCGATGAAGCTGATTTCGTGGAATGTAAATGGTTTGCGCGCCTGCGTAGGCAAGGGGTTTGTCGACATATTCAGGTCGATGGATGCTGACGTCTTTTGCCTGCAGGAGACCAAGCTGCA
>JAZTZA010000227.1:0-2340 GCA_045637185.1 Acutalibacteraceae bacterium | reverse complement strand
CGACATCAATCCGCCGTAGAGGATGGGCCACTTTACCGCGGCCACCTGCTCGACGAGGGCAGGGATGCTCTCGATCTCAAAAATAGCGGGGCCGATTATCGACAACAGGCCGCAGACAAAGAACTGGGATGCCGAAAACTTGATGGGGCTGAGGTCGTAGGCAAGTCGGTCAATCAAGAGGATATGTAACGCCCAGAATATTGCACCTACGAGAGTTATTATGATGCCGACGGTCTGATCCAGCGTCGATGTACCGACTGCGGAATTGCTGTCGGGCAGGCAGAGCAGAGAAAGTCCCAAAACGGCCAACACGGCGCCGATCCAGATGTTCAGGCTGCTCTTCTTTTTAAGGAAGACAACGCTGATGACGGGGACGAGCACGGTGTAAAGGCCGGTCAGAAAGCCCGCCTTACCGGCGCTGTTCATCAGGACGATGCCGCGCTGTTGCAGGTTGGTGGCCGCAAACAGCACCGTTCCGCAGAGCAGTCCGTATTTGATATAGGGCGTCCATTGGGCGAGGGACAGCTTTTCGCGTTCGAAAATGAGTATCACGGGGATAAGGGAAAACGCTCCGAGCAGGCACCTGACTCCGTTGAAGCTCATATCGCCGATGTGGCCTGCCACCTCGACCTGAGCGACGAAGGCAAACCCCCATATTATAGCGGCCAGAAATAAGAAAAGGTTAGATTTCACACGGGTATTCATAGGGCACTCCTTAATACATATAAACACACGGGAATTTTACCACATTGACCCATCAAAAGCAACAACTATCGGTTTATCAAGTGAAAATTATGTTTCTTGCACAAAAACCCATTTTAATTTTCGACAACATAACAAAACTGCCAAACAGGCATAGGTCTGTTTGGCAGTTTATCATCATTAACCGATGTACTTTTTGGCGTACATCTCAAACCGTTCTTTGTAGTCGGGATTATCCCTTGTGAGCTCACGCAGAGAGGAGTGGAGATTGAGGTTTTGTGCGTGGGCGTCGATAACGCACAGCGCGATATTCGAGCAGTGGTCGGAGGCTCTCTCGAAGTCGGTCAGCATGTCCGCCCATATAAAGCCTGCTTCAACCGTACATTCGCCGTTTTTAAGGCGGACGATGTGGCTGTCGCGCAGGTTGGCTTTGAGCAGGTCGATGACCTGTTCAAGCGGCTCGACCTTCATAGCGGCCGTATCGGAGTTGTGCTCAAAGGCGTCGAGGGTGATGTCGAGTATCTCCGAAAGGGCATCGCAGATGTTGCCAAGCTCCTTTTTGGCATCCTCGGTGAAGTCGATCTTCTTCTCGCGCAGTTCCTCTACCGATTCGAGAAGGTTGATGCTGTGGTCGGATATACGCTCGAAATCGCCGATGGCCTTGAGCAGTCGGGATACCTCTGCGGAATCCTCGTCGCTGATCTTGTATCGCAATATTTTGGTCAGATATGTGCCGAGCACGTCTTCGTAACGGTCGGTGTCCGACTCAAGCTCGCGAATTTCGCTGGCGGTCTGCTCATCGTAGCCGTTGATAGAGGCAAGGCTCAGCTTAAAGCCTCTGACCGCCTCCTGCGCCATTTTATAGGCAAGGTTGCCGCTTTCGCTGATGGCAACGGCAGGGGTGGTGAGGAGTCGCTCGTCAAGCTCGATGCGCTTTTCGACCTCTTTGCCGTCGGGAACAACGGTGTAGGCCAGCTTCTCAAGCAGGGAGGACATCGGCAGAAGCAGAGCGGTGCAGAGGATGTTGAAGATCGAGTGCGCGACTGCGATGCCGAAGTAGGAGGCAGAGGCATCGAGTATGGCGGGCTTGAAGACATAGGACACTACGCTGAACAGGGACAGCCATACGATAGTGCCGATGACGTTGAAGGAAAGGTGAACGATGGCGGCACGCTTTGCGTTTTTGTTGGTGCCGAAGCTGGAAAGCAGGGCGGTAACGCAGGTGCCGATGTTCTGACCCATAATGATGGGGATCGCCGCCGCATAGGGAACTGCACCGGTGGCAGACAGAGCCTGAAGTATACCCACCGAAGCGGAGCTCGACTGAATTATAGCGGTGAGGATTGCACCTACAAGCACGCCTAAAATGGGGTTCTTGAACATCAGGAAGAGGTTCTGGAAGGCGGGCACGTCGGCAAGACCCGAAACGGCGGAGGACATAGTGTCCATACCGAACATAAGGGTGGCAAAGCCGAGAAGAATGGTGCCCGTATCCTTTCTCTTGCTGGATTTGGAGAACATCAAAAGGGCGGTTCCGATAAGGGCAAGAATGGGAGTGAATGAGGTGGGCTTGAGCAGCTTCATAACGATGTTGTCGCTCGAAATACCGCCAAGGCTGAGTATCCAGGCGGTGACGGT
>JAZTZA010000226.1:0-1948 GCA_045637185.1 Acutalibacteraceae bacterium | reverse complement strand
ACATTCCTATGCCCACCCACGCGGAAGCATTTGACGCATTTATGGCCGCTATGACCGGCGAGGAGTACGGCGTTATCCGCTCCCTTGACGAGATCACCGCCGTCGGCCACCGCATCGTTCAGGGCGGCGCCATCTTCAAGGAGTCCTGCCTTGTAAACGACAAGGTCATCGACGATATCGAGGCCCTCGGCGAGCTGGCTCCCCTTCACAACCCTGCTCACGTGCTCGGCATCCGCGCCTGCGTAAAATGTCTTGGCAAAGATGTTCCGCAGGTTGCCGTTTTCGACACCTCATTCCACGCAACTATGCCCGCAAAGGCCTATATGTTCGCTATGCCCTATGAGTTCTACGAAGAGGACAAGGTCCGCAAGTACGGCGCTCACGGCACCTCCCACCGCTATGTCAGCGGCCGCTGTGCCGAAATTATGGGCAAAAAGGATATCAAGGTCATCACCTGCCACCTCGGCAACGGCTGCTCCATCACCGCTGTCAAGGACGGCAAGTGTGTCGACACCAGCATGGGCCTGACTCCCCTTGACGGTATGATGATGGGTACCCGTTCGGGTGCCGTTGACCCGTCTGCCGTCCTCTACATTATGGACAAGAAGGGCTACACCCCCTCTCAGATGTCCGATATCCTCAACAAGAAGTCGGGTGCCCTCGCCATTTCGGGCGTATCCAACGACAACCGCGACATCTGTGCCGCCGCTGAGTCGGGCAACGAGCGTGCCGCTCTTTCCCGCGATATGCAGAACTACCACATCATCAAGCTCATCGGCTCCTATGCCGCCGCTATGGACGGCGTTGACGCCATCGTTTTCACCGGCGGTATCGGCGAAAACAGCAGCGAGACCCGCAGCGACGTCTGCAAGAGCCTGACCTATCTCGGCGTCGACGTCGACTACGAACTTGACAAGACTGTACACGGCACCGAGACCGAGCTTTCTACCGCCGACTCCAAGGTCAAGGTCTACGTCATTCCGACCGAAGAGGAGCTTATGATCGCCCGCGACACCCTCGCAGTCATTTCTAAATAAGCCTTACCGACCTATGCGGTGCGCCAAATACGGCGCGCCGCATTTTTTTGAAAAGATGAAGGCGGAATTTAGCGATTTATCTTGACAAAGTGCCGTAATTATAGTATAATTCGTAGCATATTTTTGATATATGTTTTACCGTATGAAAGGAGTAATTGTAATGAAAAACGCTTATTTGCAGTCGGTTTATGAGGACGTTGTCAAGCGCAACCCCAACGAGCCGGAATTCCAGCAGGCTGTGTACGAGGTTCTTGAATCCCTCCAGCCCGTTATCGAGCAGAATCCCCAGTTTGAGAAGGCCGGCATCATCGACCGTATGGTCGAGCCTGAGCGCCAGATCGTTTTCCGCGTTTCGTGGGTCGACGATAAGGGCGAGGTTCACGTCAACCGCGGCTTCCGTGTACAGTTCAACTCGGCTATCGGACCCTACAAGGGCGGTATCCGTCTGCATCCCTCTGTCAACGCCTCGGTCATCAAGTTCCTCGGCTTTGAACAGACCTTCAAGAACAGCCTGACCGGTCTGCCCATCGGCGGCGGTAAGGGCGGCTCCGACTTCGATCCCAAGGGCAAGTCGGACAACGAGATCATGCGCTTCTGCCAGAGCTTCATGACAGAGCTTGCCAAGCACATCGGTGCTGATACCGACGTGCCCGCAGGTGACATCGGCGTAGGCGCTCGCGAGATCGGCTTTATGTACGGCCAGTACAAGAGACTGCGCAACGAGTTCACCGGCGTTCTGACCGGTAAGGGTCTGACCTACGGCGGCTCCCTCGCTCGTACTCAGGCTACCGGCTACGGCCTGTGCTACTTCACCGAGGAAATGCTCAATCAGATGAAGAACGACTCCTTCAAGGGCAAGACTGTCGTTATCTCAGGCTCGGGCAACGTTGCTATCTACGCCAACCAGAAGG
>JAZTZA010000225.1:0-3763 GCA_045637185.1 Acutalibacteraceae bacterium | reverse complement strand
ATACACTATGTCCTTGGTCAGCGAGGGCAAGCAGGACCGCTTGGCACAGCTTGCGGGTAACGGATGCATCTGCATCACCTCAAAGGGCAAGCCCATCAAGCCCAAGACCCTCGGACAGAAAAAATATATCGATGCCATCCGCGACAATACGGTGGTCATCGGCGTCGGCCCTGCAGGAACGGGTAAGACCTATCTTGCGGTGGCGATGGCGGTGGCGGCCTTTCGCGACAAGCAGGTCAACCGCATTATCTTGACCCGACCTGCCGTTGAAGCAGGGGAAAAGCTCGGCTTCCTGCCGGGCGATATGCAGAGCAAGGTCGACCCCTACCTGCGCCCTCTTTACGATGCCCTCTTTGATATGCTGGGCGCCGAGAGCTTTCAGCGTTATCTTGAGCGGGGCAACATTGAGGTAGCACCTCTTGCCTATATGCGCGGACGCACCCTTGACGACAGCTTCATCATTCTCGATGAGGCCCAGAACACCACCCCTGAGCAGATGAAGATGTTCCTGACCCGTTTGGGCTTTCAGTCGAAGATTGTCGTTACCGGCGACGTTACTCAGATCGACCTGCCCGACGGACGCAAGTCGGGACTTGTGGACGCAACTCAGGTGCTGAAAAACGTCGAGGACATCGAGATAGTCCGTTTTAACGAAAAGGACGTGGTGCGTCATCAGCTGGTGCAACGCATCGTCAAAGCATACGAGAAGGCCGAAACGGCAAAAAGGAGCAGGAACAATGGCTAAGGTAAAGGTCGTTATCACCAACGATCAGAAAAAGATGAAGATACCCGTCGGACTCAGGGGCTTGATACGCCGCGCCTGCATCGCTTCTCTTAAGGAGCAGGAGTTTGGTGAGGGCGCCGAGGTAAGCGTACTGCTTGTCGACGACCAAAGGATACACGAGATAAACCTTGAGCACCGCGGTATTGACCGCGCTACCGACGTGCTCTCCTTTCCCTTGGGAGAGGACGGCGAGTACGACCTCAACCCTGAAACAGAGCTTTTACAGCTTGGCGACGTTGTGATATCGCTTGAGCGCGCCGCCCAACAGGCAGAGGAGTACGGCCACTCCTTTGAGCGCGAGGTAGGATACCTTACCGTACATTCTTTGATGCATTTGCTTGGCTACGACCACGTCAACGGCGGAAAAGAGGCCGCTTTGATGCGTGACCACGAGGAAACTGTAATGGAGATGCTCGGCCTGCCGAGATAGGAGGATAAAATATGACCAGTACCGCCTTTCTTGCCATTGTTGGACGGCCCAACGTTGGCAAATCGTCGCTTATGAACCGAATGCTCGGAGCAAAGGTCGCCATCGTCTCGGACAAGCCTCAGACCACCCGCACACGCATTATGGGAGTGCTTACCGAGGGCGAATGCCAGCTCGTTTTCATCGATACGCCCGGACTGCACAAGCCGCGCACCAAGCTCGGCGAAAATATGGTCAAGGCGGTGGAGGATTCGGTCGGCGACGTCGATGCCTGCGTGCTTGTGGTCGACGGCTCGGATGTGCGCGCCGACCTTTCGCTTGCACCTGCGGAGGCTGAGCTCATCGAGCGGTTTAAGAAGAAAAAATTGCCCTGCGTGCTTGCAATAAACAAGATCGACCTTGTCACCCAACGCGAGAAACTGCTCTCGGTCATCGCCGCATATTCGGCGCAGTACGATTTCGCCGCGGTTGTACCCCTTTCGGCAAAAAGCGGAAGCGGAGTCGACGCCCTTGTCGGCGAACTGAAAAAATTTGCCGAAGAAGGACCCCATTTCTTTGCCGATGACTCGCTGACCGACCAGTCGGAGAGAAGTATCGCGGCCGAAATGATACGCGAAAAACTCTTGCGCTCGCTTGACAAGGAGGTGCCACACGGCATAGCCGTCGGCATCGAAAGCTTTGCCGACCGCAAGACCTCGTCGGGCGAGGATCTGTTGGATATTGAAGCTATAATCTACTGCGAGGCCGAAAGCCACAAGGGCATTATCATCGGCAAGGGGGGCTCAATGCTCAAAAAGGTCTCCTCGCGCGCAAGGGAGGATATGGAAGCCTTCTTCGGATGCAAGGTCAACCTGCGCTGCTGGGTCAAGGTCAAGGAGGACTGGCGCAACCGTTCGGGGCTGATACACAATTTCGGCTTGGACTGATTTGCCAGTGATATTTGGCTTGCCACTTTGCCACACTAACTTCACGGAGGTGTGGCAAAATGAATAAAAAGGAAGCTTGGGAACGCTTTTATGCCACCGGCTCGGTGGCCGATTACCTGCGGTATGCAGATGCCGTTAAGGGAGAAGGAAAGAATGAAGATCAACACGGACGGCCTTATCATAAAAAAGGGCTCGGTCGGGGAGAATGACCGCTTGGTGACGGTGCTGACCCGTGATCTCGGAGTGATACGCGCCTTTGTCCACGGCGCCAACAAGGTCAAGGGCAAGACGGTGTCGGCAACCGACGCCCTCTGCTATTCCAAGTTCACGGTGACCAAAAACCGCGATACATATACCGTCAGCGAGATCACACCCGTCGAGGTGTTCTTTGACCTGCGAAAAGATATTGAGCGGCTGAGCCTCGCCCAGTATTTCTGCGAAGTTGCGATGCATCTTGCGGTGGAGGGCGAGGGCGCAGAGGAGCCGCTGAGGCTCATTCTCAACTGCCTCTACCTGCTGATGAAGCAGTCCCGTCCCCTGACACAGATAAAGGCGATATACGAGCTTCGAATGATGTCCCTTGCGGGCTTTATGCCCGATCTGAGCGGCTGTGCCGCTTGCGGCGTTGATCAGATGCCGTGCGGTTGGTTTTCCTACACCGAAGGGGTGGTTAAGTGCGATGCCTGCGGAGCGGGCGGCACCCTTATTTCAGGGGGAGTGCTTGCCGCAATGCGCCACATCGTCGGGTGCGATTTTGAGCGGCTTTTTGCCTTTGAGATGCCTCCCGAAGCCCTGAAGGCCCTCGGTGCCGTGACCGAGAGATATCTTATTACCCATTGTGATTGCAGTTTTACTGCGCTGAATTTTTATAAAAGCCTTTGAATTTGGAGGACAAGTATGTTCCGTCTGGATAAATATTATCGTGTTCTTGAATTGGATAGGGTGCTTGAGCGGCTGGCCCTTTTGTGCGGCAACCCCGATGCCGCTCAGCTGGCGCGCGAGCTTTGCCCGTCGGGCGATGTTAAAGAGGTGCGCCGACTTTTAGAGCAGACCGACAGCGCATATGTGCTGACCGGTCATTACGGCTCGCCATCCTTCGGCTCAATGACCAATATCCGCTCTTCTGTCAGGCGCGCGCAGGCAGGAGGCTCTCTTTCTATGCGCGAACTGCTTGACGTTACCGAAAACCTGAGAATTTACCGTTCTTTAACCGAATGGCGCGGCCGCTTCTCCGACGAGTGCGTGCTTGACCGCCTGTTTGAAGGGGTGGTGCCCCACAGGCAGTTGGAAAACCGTATTGCCACCTCTATAATCAGCGAGGATGAAATGGCCGACACCGCCTCCGCCGCCCTGAGCGACATACGCAGGAAGATACGCAGTGCCGAAAACTCGGTGCGTGAGCGGTTGGACAAGATAATCCGTTCCCCTCAGTATCAGAAATATCTGCAGGAGCCTGTGGTCACCATTCGCGGCGACAGGTTCGTCGTTCCTGTAAAGCTGGAGCATGGAGCCGCCGTTTCGGGCCTCGTTCACGACACCTCATCGTCGGGCGCGACTGTATTTATTGAGCCGACTGCCGTTGTCGAGGCCAATAACGAACTGAAGGTTCTGCGCGCCAAGGAGCAG
>JAZTZA010000224.1:0-1233 GCA_045637185.1 Acutalibacteraceae bacterium | reverse complement strand
ATCGGTGCGGCGGTTTTTACTATCATTTCAACTTCCTATTTCCCTGCGTTGTAGAGAGCCGTGCCGCCCGAGTTACAGTCAAACTCAACTCCAACCACCGAGCCGCTGACGGCGTAGCATTTTCCGCTTTGCGCCAAGGGCAGAATGTGGCTGTCGGCGCAGATGATGCGGTCGATGCCTTTGAGGGCGTCGGCGAGAGCCTGAGGCTCGTTGATGCCGTTGAGTTCATTTATTTTACGGTCGACGTCGCCGTTAGAATAGCCGAAAAGATTTCGGTTGTCAATGGTTGCAAATCGGGAAATGGCGCTGACCGCCTTTCCGTTGTCGGTGGAAACGGGGCAGAGAGCGATCTGGTAGTCGCCGGCCGCCATCGCGGTCTGCAGGTCTGATTGCGACAACCCCTCGATGTTGACCACCGCGCCGAGCTCCTTTGCCCACTGCTGAGCGATATGGGTGGCAGTGTGCTTCATCCCGTCGGTGTCGGCATATTTCAGGGTGACGGTCGGCAACCTGCCCGAATAAGCTTTGAGGGCGGCGATGAGGTCACTCCTTGCGGCTGACGGGTCGGAGCGGGTGGTGCCGCTTTCGCCTGCGTAACGGCGGTAGGACTCGGAATCAACCAACAGGTCGTCGGCGATCATTCGGTCGGTCGGTCTGAAATGGTCGGGCAGGACCTCCTTGACCGTGTCGGAGCCGATCGCTTTTTTAAGTGCGGCGCTTACGGCGGGGTCGCCGACAACATTTGCATCGGGGTTGATGACCAACGCCCAGACTGTGTCGTAGAAGCAGACGGTCTCAAGCAGAGCGTCCTCTGCGGCGCTGACCGATTGAGTGCTGATGAGGGCGATGTCGGTGAAATCGGTGTTAATTTTTTCGATGCGCTCGCTGTCGCTGCCCCCGAAGGTGAGGGTGAAGGAGGCAGGCAGGGCTGTAAACTTGCCGACATACTCGCCGTTGCGCGCGAACTTTATGGTTGACTCGGTCCATTTCGACAGGGCAAAGGGCCCGTTGGACATTGTAAGGGCTTGGGTCATACAATAGCGGCCGCCCGCCTTTTCAAAAAGCTCGCGGTCGCAGGGCATCGCCATCGCGTGCGTGAGGGTCTCGAGCAGGTCGTTGTCGGGTTGGTGCAGCTCGATTACAAGCCGTCCGTCCCCGTCGACCCTGATGCCGAGGGTCTCCTCGGAAACGGCACCCGAATGGACCTCGGCGCTGTTTTTGATACTGTAGAGC
>JAZTZA010000223.1:0-2997 GCA_045637185.1 Acutalibacteraceae bacterium | reverse complement strand
TATTGTGTGTTGAAGAAAACGAAGAATAAGGTTATAAATATAGTAGAGTTACAGATGGGAGGTTTTGCAAATGGCAGATATCACATCCAACAAAACCCAAACGGGTGCTCGGCTTGGCATCGATATCGGCGGCACCGATATCAAATTTGTGGTTGTAGAGGGCGGAAACATCCTTTACAAAAACAAGATAAAGACCGAGGACACCGCAGTAAAAATTATTGACAGCATCGCCAATGAGTATAATATAATCAAGGATAGCTTTGACATCCTTTCGATCGGCGCAGGTACCCCCGGCTTCATTAAGGACGGTCGCATCACTGCGGTCAACCTTGATTTTAAGGATCTCCCCTTGGCAGAAATGCTGACCCTGCGTCTCGGACAGCAGGTCACCGTGGACAACGACGCCAACTGCGCCGCTTTGGGCGAGATAGAGTTCGGTATTGCAAAGCATTGTAAAGATATGGTGCTTATGACCCTCGGAACAGGGGTTGGCGGAGGCATTATCATCAACAGGCAGATATGCCGCACCAAAAACAACTCGGGCGAGGTCGGACACATTATTATTCAGGCTGACGGGGGTCGACCCTGTCCCTGCGGACACGAGGGTTGCCTTGAGCAGTATGCCTCGATTACCGCGCTGTGCAAGGAGGCTGTGGCGGCCGCTATGGAGCACACCGACAGCGAACTTTACAGAATATTTGAGCAAAACGGAAGGATATCGGGAAGGACCTTTTTCGACGCTCTGAAGGCAGACTGCCCCGTTGCAAAAGCGGTATATGACCGATATCTGACCTACCTGAGTGTCGGCATCAAGAGCATCATTATGGCCTTTGGCCCCGATGCGATCGTTCTTGCGGGCGGAATAACCAACGAGGGTGCCATGCTTCTTGATCCGCTTAAGGAAAAGGTGGGCAACACCGATGTTGAGATCATTATTTCTTCCCTACAGAGTGATGCAGGTGCGCTCGGCGCGGCTATGCTGTAATACATAATAAGGAGAGGCCTATGAAAGCCATTTATAACGGCATCATTGTCACCGAAACCGAAGAACTTGAAGGATATGCCATCCTCTTTGATCGTAACATAATCGACATATGCCCTGCGGAAATGATCCCAAGCGATGCTGAAAGGATCAATGCCAAGGGTGGATACGTTATACCCGGCCTTATCGACCTGCATATCCACGGAGGTATGGGAATTGAGGCTTCATACTGCGACCTTGACGGACTCAGGGAGATATCGGAGTCTATAATGCGGTTCGGAACGGTTGCGTGGTGTCCTACCACCCTCACCCTGCCCAAGCCTGAGTTGGCAAAAGCCTTTTCGGTCATCGGCAAGGCGAAAGAGTTATCGGAGTCGGGCGAATGGTTGGGTGCTCAGGTGCTTGGCGCGAACAGTGAGGGGCCCTTCATCAGCCCTGCAAAGAATGGGGCGCAAACCGAAGAATACATATCCGCTCCCGATGCGGATTTCATCCTCAGCCACAAATATGCGGTCAGAATGGTTACCGTTGCGCCCGAAACGGAGGGCGGACTTGACTTTATTAAGAGGGTCAGCGAGAACTCCGATATCGTTGTGTCACTCGGGCATACCGATGCCGATTTCGACACAGCCTCTCAGGCTTACAGGTCGGGTGCGAGCCACACAACACATCTGTTCAACGCGATGTCTCCACTTAACCACCGCGATCCCGGTGTGGTCGGTGCCGCACTTAATGCAAAGGATGCAAGCTGTGAACTCATCGCCGATACCATTCACGTAAGCCCTGCGCTTTTTGAAATGGTGGCACGGCTTAAGGGTGACAAGCTGGTGCTTATAACCGACAACATAGCACCCGCGGGCCTTGAGGACGGAGAATATGTTTCGGGAGCCGAAAAGGTGTACGTCAAGGGCAACTCCTGCCGACTCAGCGACGGAAATCTGGCGGGCAGTATATATCATTTCAACGACGCCATCCGCAACTTCAAAGCCCACACGACCCTGCCTCTTCACCAGATCGTAGCTATGGCGAGCCTTAATCCTGCCCGTGTTATCGGCGAGGACGCCCATCGCGGAAGCCTGAAGGCAGGCAAACGCGCCGATATAACAGTGACCGACAGGGACTTTAATATAAAAAATACTTTCATTTTTGGAAAGATGTGTTATAATGAAAAGTAATGATCCTTTTGAGCGAAACAATAACCTTTGTTTTATGAACTTAGGAGGTTTTTCTATGGCAGTTGATTTGGTTGCAATCAGCAAAGAGTTTGATGTTGATATAACCACCGCTCCATACGGAAACGGACATATCAACGACACCTACGTGGTTGAGGGAAAGCCGCGCTATATTATGCAGCGCATAAACACTTCGATCTTCAGCAACGTAGACGAGCTTATGGGAAACATCTGCGGCGTGACCGAACATATCAAGAATAAGCTTATCGCCGAGGGCGGAAATCCCGATCGCGAGACCTTGACCGTTGTTATGACACGCAGCGGCAAGCCCTATTACAAGGCGGAGGACGGCAGTTACTTCAGAATGTACCGCTTTATTGATGATGCGGTTTCCTACGACGCGATCGAAGACCCCGTTCAGCTCTATCACGCGGCACGGGCCTTCGGAAAATTCCAGAAAATGCTTGCCGACTACCCTGCCCACACCCTGCACGAGACGATTGCCAACTTCCACAACACCGTCGACAGATACCGTCAGTTGCACGAGGCCATCGACAACAACATCGCCGGCAGACTGGCTGAGGTTGAGGCCGAGGTGGAATTTGCTCTTGCGCGCGAAAAGGAAGCGTCGGTTGTGCTTGACGCCATCGCCGAGGGAACGGTTCCACTGCGCGTTACCCATAACGACACCAAGCTCAACAATGTTATGCTCGACGAAAATACAGGCGAAGGCATCTGTGTCATCGACCTTGACACGGTTATGCCCGGTTCCCTGCTCTACGATTTCGGCGATGCTCTGCGTTTTGCAGGCTCGAGCGGTGCCGAGGACGAGACCGATCTGTC
>JAZTZA010000222.1:0-5668 GCA_045637185.1 Acutalibacteraceae bacterium | reverse complement strand
CGTCAATGCGGTGATTTCATCGACCGCTACGGAATGGACCCCGTTGAAAGCTCTAACACCGCCGTTGCGGTCAAGAGCGTGGCTGAAGGCGGCCGTTCGGACGTTGCCGCCATTGGCTCTGCCGATGCCGCGAGGATATACGGCCTGTCGGTCATAGAAAGTGCCATTGCATCAAGCAGCACCAACACCACCCGCTTCGTTTCCATCGCCAAACAGGCGCAGCGCAGTCCTGATGCCGACAAGATAAGCACCGTTTTCTCCGCTGAGCACACCGCAGGCTCACTCTACCGCATACTTGCACATTTTGCATCGACGGGAATGAGCCTGACCAAGCTTGAAAGCCGTCCTATACACGACTCAAGTTTTGAGTACAGGTTCTACGCCGACCTGAGCGGCAACCTTGACGACCCCAAGGTCGCAGGGGTGCTCGCTACCCTGTCGGTCGAGCTGCCCGAGTTTTTGCTTTTGGGCAACTACCCTGAGAGAACGATTGAACTTGACTGATTTTTAAGAGGTGATTATTATGGCAAAACGCACCGCCGATCCCGCACAGGTCAAACTGATGGCAAAGGCCAAAGCGACCCTACTTGAACAATGGGCAAACGACGGACAGACCCTTCGCCACGAGGACGGAAAGCTTTTTAGCGCCGGTGTCGTCGTGACCTATCTGTTCGGCATCTTCTACATCATAATGATGCTCGCGACCCTTTTCGGTCTGCTGCTTATAAAGGGGGACGTTGACCCGTCGTCGCCGGTATACGCTGATGTTGTAAACGACACCCGTCTTACCGCCGTCTGCCTTATTCTTATGGGTGCCGCTATCATATTTCAGCGATTCCACAAATATATTGTTTCAGGCAGCCTGATCGTCTTACAGACCGTGCTGTTTTTGCCCAATCAGGCGCTGGATAAAATTTTCGCTGAGGGTGCGTGGAAGCGACTTGTGCTTTTCACCCTGCCCAACGTGTTGCTGGCTATCGCCGCAATTTATATGATCGTTACCATAGTCTGTGACCGCTTGGCCATAAAGCGCACCTGCAACGATTTTGTAAGGCGAATTCAAGCCACCCATACCAACAACGACGGCGAGATCACCACTCAGGAGCAGTGGGATAAATACGTCGAGGAATTTTTGTCCGAGCCCGTTCACCTGAAGCCTAAGAAATCCCTGCGCAAAAAGGCGCAGAAAAAGGCCAAAGAGGGTAAGGAATAATGTTCGGGTTGCCTAAAAAGGACAGGGGCAGTATTCAGCTTGCCCAGCGTATCGGCGGCAAGCGATTTGCTACTATCAGCGAGATAGACGAGAATGGCGACGAGCATTTTCTCGGCCGAGGCGGCTCGGTCAACCTCATCAACGGCGACGTTGTCGTCGTCTCAAACGGAACCGAGACCTTCCGCGTGACCCAGCGAAGCTTTCGTGCCGGCGAGCTTATGAGCGGCAACGGAGTGCGTATGAAAGGGGTCAACCGCGAGGGTGTCAGCCGTTCGGTACTCGCCATCTACACCAAACGCTAAGGGGGGTATACCGTTGCGCAGAATAATTGCATTGATAATAAGCGCCTTAATGATATTAACGGCCTTTTGCGGTTGCGACGGCGATCCCGCGGCCACGTCAAGCCTGCCGACCGTCGACTACCCCGTTACCGCCTTTGACAAGACCATATCGGCCTGTCCGCAAAGGGTGGTCTCCCTTTCCCCTGCCGTGACCGACATCATCACCGAGCTAGGCAGTGACGCTCAGCTTGCGGGTGTGTCCGATTTTTGCAGGACTGACAGGGAGATAGAACGATGCGGCACTTCACTTGAGCCGAATATCGAGGGCATAAAGGCCCTTTCTGCCGACCTCGTTTTCACCACCACCGCCATCACCGATGACGACAGGGCTTCCATCGAGGCTTTGGGCGCGGTGGTGATACCCGTGCGTGCCGCAGGTGATTACACCGAGCTGCTCTCCCTTTATAAGCAGGTTGCGTCGGCCGTTAGCGGCGGTATAACGGGCCCGAGAAACGCTTCGAACACCTTTGACCGCCTTGACGCTGAACTGAAATCGGTTGCCGACAAAAAGAAGGAAAAGGTTTCGGTGGCAGTCTACTTTTCGCCAACGATGCTTATTCCCTCGGAGTCGCTTGCCGATGACCTTATCGCCCTTGCGGGCGGCAAAAACGTTGCCAAGACCGAGGGCGAGGCCGACGATGCCATCAAGGCAAAAAAGCCTCAGGTCATACTCTGTCCGCCCGAGCTGGTAGACTCCTTCAAGGAGAGGTTTGCAGGCATCAGGGTCGAGGGCTTTGACGTGACCCTGCTTGAGTCCCACTCAGACAAACTTGTCGATGCCGTCAAGCAGATGAATGCCCTTTTCTATTCCTGAAAGGGCGAAATCCGCCCTGTTTATGCGGCTTTTTTCGCCCTTAAAAATTTTTTCAAAAAAATAGAAAAAAAGACTTGCATTTTCTGATAGGCTGTGGTATTATAATGCTTGTTCCGAGGAAAACGGTCTTCGGAAGTCGGTGTTAATGGCTGTGAGGGTCCACCTGTTCCCATCCCGAACACAGTAGTTAAGCTCACACGCGCCGAAGATACTTGGGTGGCAACGCCCCGGGAAAATAGGTCGACGCCGACACAAAAAACAGTCGTCAGTTTTGACGGCTGTTTTTATTTTTATCATTTCAGGAGGTGTCCGATTTGATTCAGGCCATCGATGACGCGGTGCTCTTCTTTTTCGGCAGCATACAGTCGCCTTTTTTGACCACCGTAATGAAAATAATCGTTCTGCTGACCGACCGTGGACTTATATGGACACTACTCGGAATCGCCTTGCTTTTCTTTGCACGAACCAGAAAGGCAGGCATAACTACCCTGTCGGCGCTGATTATCAGCGCGATACTCTGCAACTTTGTGCTCAAGCTCATTTTTGACCGTGCGAGACCCTTTGAGACCCACGACCTGCAGCTACTCACTGCCATTCCCTACGGCAGTTCCTTCCCGTCAGGCCACACCACGACCGCATTTGCGTCGGCCGTTGCGCTGTGGCTTGAAAACAGGAAGATAGGCCTGCCTGCGATCATTTTTTCGGTAATCGTTGCGGTGTCGCGGCTTTATTTTCAGGTGCATTACCTCACCGACGTGCTTGCAGGCGCTGTGTCGGGCATACTTTTTGCCCTGCTGGCACACTATCTTGTCGACCTTGCTTGCAAGCGGTGGAAGTTCCCCTTTTTATTGACATAAACGACCGCTTATGTCATAATATTTACGACGAATTGTCGGAGGTGCTTTTTATGAAGGTTTTGATGATAAACGGCAGTCCACGTCCCAACGGCAACACTGCCCTTGCCCTCAACGAAATGGTTGGGGTTTTTGAGAAAAACGGTATCGAGTGTCAGGTGGTCAATGTCGGGCAGATGGCTATCCGCGGTTGCGTCGGTTGCCTTAGTTGCGCAAAAACGGGCAAATGCGCCTTTGACGATATCGTAAACGAGCTTGCGGTCGAATTTGAAAAATGCGACGGACTCGTTGTCGGCAGTCCCGTTTACTACGCATCGGCAAACGGCACCCTCGTCTCCCTTTTGGACCGCCTTTTCTACAGCACCCATTTTTCAAAGACGATGAAGGTCGGCGCCGCCGTTGCAGTTGCCCGTCGCGGAGGCATCTCCTCCACCTTTGACGAGCTCAACAAGTACTTCACCATTAGCGGTATGCCGGTCGCCTCCAGCCAGTATTGGAACGGAGTTCACGGCCGTGCCCCCGGCGAAGCCGCTCAGGACGAGGAGGGTCTGCAGACTATGCGAACCCTTGCGCAGAATATGAGTTTCCTTATCAAGTCAATCGCCCTCGGAAAAGAAAAATTCGGTCTGCCTGAAAAAGAGGCAGGCATCAGAACAAGTTTTATTCGATAAAATAGGAGTGTTAATATGAATTCAATTTTTGAACGCAGGAGCACACGTTATTACACCGACCGTCCCATCAGCGATGAGGACGTGCGCACCATTCTCAAGGCAGGTATGAGCGGTCCCACCGCCGTCAACTCGCGCGACTGGGCCTTCATCGTTGTCACCGACCGCGAGATGCTCGACCGTATGGCCGACATAAACGGCAAGGCCGCCGACCCGCTTAAACGTGCAAAGCTCGGAATCCTCGTTTGCGGCGATCTTAGCAGATCGTTCTCAAAGGCACCGAACTACTGGATAATCGACGGCGCCATCGCAGGTCAGAATATGCTGCTTGCCGCACAGGAACTCGGCATCGGCTCGGTCTGGCTCGGCACCTGGCCGCAGGAGGACAGAATGAAGGGGCAGGCAGAGCTTTTCAACCTGCCGGAGAATATCATCCCCCACTCCATACTCGCCTTCGGTTACCCCCTCGACGTCGTCGACGAAAAGCGCCGCGAAAAGCCCGAATGGGAAGCCGACCGCGTGCACTATGAACGCTGGTAATCAACAAAATGCATAGTAAAAGACCTCCCCGATTCTTATCGGAGAGGTCTTATTTATTTTAGTTCGCTACTTGAAGATCTTGTCCTCAACTTTCTTAAAATTTGAAAATCGAAATGTCAGTTTGATTTGTTACTTGAAAACCTTATCCTCTACTTTCATAAAATTTCAAAGATTAACGGTTAACTGTACATTGGACTATCCTCACTTCATTTTAATATACAGAATGATCTACCTGTACATTGGAGTTCGGTCCTTTCAAATATTTTTATCATCTGCGGTGAACTGCACCGTTTCCGATTCTTTCCGATCTTCCATCTATATGAAAATTGATTGCCGATGTTCGTTTTGAGCCTGCCTTCAGGGTCGGTCGCGAAATCTTACCTCGCTTATGCGATCAATGTGATACCCTCACTGGTTAGACCGCCTGAAAATCCACTCATAACCGAACATATCTCTTCTGTCTGGCCCACCGGTATCACATCCTTTCTGTACCCTTCACGCGTATTTCTTTCGGTCGGTTTGCCGACCCGTTCGGATCGAGCTTCGATCCTTTTCTTTAGGTCTATTTCTCTTTCCACTTTTATTATACACAATTACTAAAAAAAGTCAACACTTTTATTAAAATTTATTTAATATTTATAAAAGTTTTTGAGAAATAGCAAAAAACACCGCTTTTCTCCTGCGAAAAAGGCGGTGTTTTGGTCGGAAAATGATGAAATTTGTTTTATTTTATCGAGCCGAGCTTGTTCATTACAAGGCCGGTGATGAGTTTCGGATAGAAGTAGGTGGACTTTTGCGGCATCTTCTCCCCTGCCGATGCGACGGCGCGTATCTCCTCGACCTTGGTGGGATTCATCAGGAAGCAGGCATTGGCCTCGCCGTTGTCGACCAGCTCGACCGCCTGTGACGCGTCGCGCGTATATGTAAGATTGATCTGCGCCGCCATATTGGCCTTGTCTATGCCAAGCACCCTCTCAAGCACGAGGGTGTGCAATACGGTGACGTCCAGACCCTTGAGTGCGTCGCTGCAATCGGGGCAAAGTTCATTGAGTGCGGAGAAATCGCGCAGGGTCATCAGCCATCTTCTGCCCTTTGCGTACATAACGAAGGACTTATCGCCCGCGTTATAGTGCTCCTTGAGCAGAGCGGACGCGCCACAGTCGGAGTCAAGCTCGGCGACCTCGAAGGCATCCTTGCAGGCGGTTGCGACCGTTTCGGGCTCAAAGCCGTCAAGATCA
>JAZTZA010000221.1:0-7925 GCA_045637185.1 Acutalibacteraceae bacterium | reverse complement strand
ACCGGGCAGTAGGCTTTCGGACACGCTGAAGACCTTGGCAGTTGCAGGTACGAGGGCGGCATTGAGATAGTTTTCGGGCAGTACGCCTTCGGCAAAATTGTCGGCGATGCGCTCGACAGTTGCCTCGTCGCTGACCGCTCCCATACCGATGGCGGAGCAAACGGTAGCAATCGCCTTGTCGTCGCTTTCCCAACCGATACCGCCGCAAACGACGATGACGTCACTGCGCAAGACGGCAGTCTTGAGGGCGCGCTTCAACTCGATTGGCTCGGTGCCGACAACGCAGGAGTGTCGGGTGTCGATACCGCAGACCGAAAGACCGTCCTTGATAACAAGCAGGTTTGACTCAATCGAGCCCTCACCCGATTGCTTTTTTATGGTAATAATTTCAGCGTTCATCAATTATACCTCCGATACAAAACTGTAATCTATCAATTCATAGACCGTACCTTCAACGGCGGCATTGATGAGTGCCTCTTCGTCGAGTGCGCTCTGTGCTTCAAGCACCGCTTCTTCGGTGGGTCTTGTGCGGGGGTGACGCGGGGTAAAGACTGTGCAACAGTCCTCGTAGGGCAGGATGGATATGTCAAAGGTGTCTATTTTACGGGAGATGCGGACGATCTCCTCCTTGTCCATTCCGATCAGGGGACGCAAAACCAATTTGTCCGAGGCGTTATCGGTAACCTGCAGGGCGGCAAGGGTCTGACTTGCGACCTGACCGACGCTTTCGCCTGTGATAAGGGCGCCGCAACGGTTGGCATCGGCCAGCCTAGAGGATATCTTCATCATAAAGCGGCGCATTATCAGGGTGAAATATTCCTCGGGGCAGTTCTCTTGAATCTGCACCTGCGTTTCGGTGAAGGGCACCTTTGCAAGCATTATCGGGCCGCTGTAACGGGTGACCTGACGGAGCAGATCCTTGACCTTTTTCTCGGCGAGAGGGCCGGTGTAGGGCGGGCTTGCAAAATGGATGGCGAAGAGCTCGATTCCGCGCTTTGCCATCATCCAGGCGGCAACGGGACTGTCGATTCCGCCCGAAATAAGTATCGCGGCGCGGCCTCCCGTTCCGACCGGCATACCGCCTGCGCCCTGAATCTGTCCTGCGCGGATATAGGCGCCGAAATCGCGTATCTCGACCACGACGGTGACGTCGGGGTTCTTGACATCGACCGAAAGGTGCGGCAAGGCGGAGAGAATGGCACCGCCCATCTCGCGACTTATCTCAGGCGAGGTAAGGGGAAAACGCTTGTCGGCGCGCTTGCTTTCGACCTTGAAGGTCTTGGCGCCCGCCAGCTTGTCCTTGAGCCAGTCGACACCGCGGGTGAGAATGTCGTCCATCGACTTCTCGCAAACGGCGGCGCGTGAAAAGCCTGCGATACCGAAGGTGCGTGAAACGCGGTCGAGAGCCTCGTCAAAGTCGAAATTCTCCTCGAGCGGCTCGATGAAGATGGTCGATTGCGCTTTCTTTATATCGGTCTTGCCGAGAGGGGCAAGGCGCTTTCTTATCGAGCGGATCAGGGAGTCCTCAAAGGTCGCGCGGTTGAGCCCCTTGAGAGCGAGCTCGCCGTTCTTGACCAAAATAATTTCTTTCATACGGCTACTTCCTTCTTTTCAGCAATCGTACACCCTGCTCGGCGGCATCGACCAGCGCGTCGATATCCTTCTGCGTGGTGTAACGGGAAAAACTTGCGCGTATTGCGCTGTCTGCAACGGGACGGGAGATGCCCTGCGCGGCGAGAACGTGACTTACGCCCCCCTTGGCACAGGCGCTTCCGCTTGAAACGTAGACCTCGCTGGCTTCAAGATGATGCATCATAACCTCGGAGCGAATACCCTGCACCGAGAAGTTGAGCACATAGGGCAAGGCGTCGTCGGGTGAGTTGATGGTAACTCCGTCAATGGCCGAGAGTCGCCCGCGCGCATCGGACCAAAGCGCGTAGACACGCTCGTAGGTTTCGGTCAGCGGCGGCATAGCCTTGACAGCGGCGGCAAAGGCCTCGATAAGCAGGGTGGACTCGGTGCCCGAGCGCAAACCCTTTTCCTGACCTCCGCCGTAGATGAGGGGCAGTATCCTCGCCTTTTGCGAGAGGTAAAGCGCGCCGATGCCCTTGGGCGCGTGAATTTTGTGACCGCTCAGGGTGATGAGGTCGGCGCCGAGGCTTTCGGGCCTTACCGAAAGTTTGCCGAAGGCCTGCACACAGTCGCTGTGAACGAGTGCGTTACTGCCGACCGCCTTGAGCGCGGGCTTTATGGAAGCAACGGGTAAAATAGCACCCGTTTCGTTGTTGACGTACATCATCGATACAAGGACGGTGTCCTTGCGCACCGCATCGGCCACCGCCTGCTCAGAGATGCGGCCGGTCGTGTCGGGCTGAAGATAGGTGACCGAGAAGCCTTCCTTCTCGAGCTGCTCAAAGCACCGTAGCACCGAGGGATGCTCGATAGCGGTGGTGACGAGGTGGTTGCCCTCGCGTTTTTTGGCACGCGCGGCACCGAAGATGGCGGTGTTGTTGGCCTCGCTTCCGCAGGAGGTGAAATATAACTCCTTGGGCTGACAGCCGACGGCGCGGGCAAGCAGGGTGCGAGCGTTGTCAAGCTTGACCAAAGCCTGAGCACCGAGCAGGTGCATAGAGGAGGGGTTGCCGAAGCTGTCCAGATGGTCGCGCACAGCCTGCTTTGCCTCGTCGCAAAGGGGTGTCGTCGCGCTGTTGTCGAGATAATGCATTGCCATCTGCCTGCCTCCTGTCTGCAAATAATTATACATTATAAATTATACTACAACTTGTCCCAAATCACAACAGGAAAAATGTCATTTGAGCGGCTTTTTTATAACGGCGGGTATCTTTCACAAGGGGAGGTGGCATATTGATATAAAAGAGGATGAGAGGTGAGAAAAATTGCTGCGAAAGGTTGGCAAAACGGCGGCGGTTTTAGGCGCGGTCGGCCTGCTTGCGACGTCATTTTGGTACGGCGGCAGGGTGTCGCGCAGATATGAGGAGAGGATAGTCGTCGCATACGGCGAGGCCAAGGAGGACGCGGTCTCTCTTATTGATAGAGCGAGGGGCTTTTTGGAAAAGGAGCTCGACCTGCGAGTGTCGACCGAAAGGTAAGGTCGCTTTGCGGTTTTTGCCCGATTTGTCTGTGTCAACCCTTGCTTTGCGGAATAAAATGATACCGAAAGCAACATTTGTCGCCTTTACGGGCGGCGGAAAGCGGTGAAGACATGACAGAGTTATCCTACCCGACATATTTCGCAGGCGTGCTGTCGGCCGACGGCTACTGCTCCTACTTAAACGGCATATACGACCCCGACGACGCGTGGCGTACCTATCTGATAAAGGGCGGCGCAGGGATGGGCAAGTCCACCCTGATGAAAGGTGTGACCGCCGCCCTTTCTGAGAGGGGGCAAAGGGCTGTGCTCATCACCTGCCCGAGCGACCCCGACTCCCTCGACGGAGTCATCTTTCCCGACATCAAGGCTTGCATAATGGACGCTACCGCCCCCCACATCGTCAACCCCGTATACCCCGAGCTGTGCGAGGTCATTCTCAATGTCGGCGACCATTGTGACCGCGACGGGCTGACTTCATCTGCCGCAGAGCTTATCGGCATTAACAAAAGGATGCAGGCCTGCTACCAGCGTGCTTCACGCTACATTTCGGCCATCTCCTCCCTCAAAAACGATACCTACCGCATCGCCTACGACTGCTCCGATACAAAGCGTGCCTCCAACTTCGCGGTACAGCTCGCTTCAAGGCTGATGCCCAAGCGAAGCGGTCGCGGAGACGAGAAGACCCTCTTTTTGAGCGCGGTTACTCCGAAAGGCTACCTCTACCACGCCGATACTGTGGGAACGGTCTGTGACCGCGTTGTCGCCGTCGAGGACGAATACGGCGCCGTGTCGCAGGCGATTATGTCCTCTTTGCGTATGGCTGCGGTGGAACTCGGTTACGACGTGATTGCCTGCGCGAGCCCCTTTGCCCCCGAGGAAAAGACCGAGCAGCTGCTTATCCCTGAGCTGAAGTTGGGCTTCGTGACCCAGAACCGATGGCTCAAGACACCCGTCACCGACCGCATCATCCACGCAAGGCGGTTCGAGGACGTCGCCGCTTTGCATCAGAAACGGCAACGCCTCTCCTTCAACCGCCGCGCAGTCAACGAACTGATAGAGGGCACGGTGCAGACCCTTCAGCAAGCCAAATCCATCCACGACGAGCTCGAAAAGCTATACGTCGGCTGTATGGACTTCGACGCCGTCAACCTGCGCAAAGAAGCGGTCATAAAGGACCTGCTCAAACGCGTGGATAAGATGTAAGCATAAAAAGCCGCTTGTCAGAGCGGCTTTTTCGTTACGCAAAAAACAATGGTTGATATTCTTGTGCTTATAAGGTAAAATGAAATAAAGCAAAGAGAGGGGATGCCCCGTGGCAGAAAAACAACTTCATTGTGCTTTTTGTAAAGCCATACTGTTTGACGACGACGATGTCGTTTACTGTCCCGAGTGCGGTGCGCCGCATCACAGGGAATGTTATAATTCGCTCGGCCATTGTGCGCGTATCGAGTATCACGGACTCAAGGAACAGCCCGAGGAACAGCCCGAGGAGCAAAAACAGCGCGGCGACCGCGACCGCGAGGGACGTGTCTGCAGCAACTGCGGCAAGATGAGCAGCAGCGACACCCTTTTCTGCCCCTACTGCAACGAGAGGTTCATCGAGCCCGAGCAGTCCGGCGGCTCTGCGGTACCGCCCGAGCAGTTCGACCCGTACAACTCGGTCTCTCCCGACGAGGAGATCGACGGCGTATCGGCCACCGAGGTCGCCTCATACGTCAGAATGAATACCCGCCGATACCTGCCCTGCTTCAAGAAGCTGGACAAGTCGGGCAAGAAAGCAAATTGGAACTGGAGCGCATTTCTTTTCGGCCCGAGCTGGCTCTTTTTCAGAAAGTGCCACCTTCACGGTCTGGGCGCGATGCTCTTTTCGGCCGTTTCATACCTGCTGATGTGCCCGATGGTTGCCGATTATAATAGGGCCTATTACGGCGTATTTGGCAATATGACCGCCGAGGAAATGAGCAATATTGTCGATATGACTCCCTATGTGGAGAAGTTTACGAACGACTTTTTCAAAATGTCAGATCAATGGACGGCCCTGTTGTTTTATCTGGGCATACTGTTTATGATAGGCATACATCTCGTCATCGGTCTGTTCGGCGACCGCATATACCTCAACCACTGTGTTGAGAAGATCCGTGTCATACGCGAGAATGACGAGATCGACAACAAACTGCAGGCGATGCTCGTTATGGGCGGAGTCAACCCCTTTGTTGCAGCCCTTTCCTTTTACGGTTCGTCGTTTATATTCCAACTGCTGTTAAACTTGTTCTTAGTTTAGGAGGACGAAATATGAAAATTCGCAAGGCCGTCATCCCCGCCGCAGGACTTGGCACACGCGTGCTTCCTGCCACCAAGGTAATGCCCAAGGAAATGCTCCCCATCGTCGACAAGCCTGCCATTCAGTATATCGTGGAAGAGGCGGTCGCCGCAGGGATAACCGATATTCTTATTATTCTCGGACGCGGAAAGGGTCTTATCGAGGACCATTTCGATAACGCCTACGAGCTGGAGGACACCCTTCGCCGCAAAGGTCGCATTGAGGCGGCCGACGAGGTGGCGGCTATCGCTTCGATGGCGAATGTTTATTTCGTGCGTCAGCATATGCCCAAGGGCTTGGGCCACGCCGTAATGGCGGCGCGAGGCTTTGTGGGCAACGAGCCCTTTGCGGTACTCTACGGCGACGACGTCATTCTTTCCGAGCGTTCGGTCACCGCTCAGCTTTGCGACCGTTACGAGCAGTTCGGCAAGGGCGTGGTCGGTGTCAAGGAGGTTCCGCGCAGCGAGGTGCACAAGTATTGCTCGCTGAAGGTGGACGAGCTGGAGGACAAGGTCTTCGCCGTCTCCGATATGATCGAAAAGCCGACCGAGGAGCAGATAATGAGCTGCTATTCGATATTGGGTCGGTGCGTACTGCCGCCTGAGATATTCGACCTGCTCGACAGGATAAAGCCGGGCATCAACAACGAAATTCAGCTTACCGACGCGATGGCCGAGCTGTCGCGCGACAAGGGAATGATCGCCGTCGACTTCGAGGGCAAGCGTTATGATATGGGCAACAAGCTCGGCATAATGCAGGCGCAGGTCGAGGTCGCACTCAAGCACGCTGAGATAGGCGAGGGCTTCCGCGAATATCTCAAGGAAATTGCAAAGACCCTGTAAAGCCAACAACTGCCCGTCCGAGAGCATCGGTCGGGCAGTTTTACAAAATGATTGAATTTGATGGGGCTATGTGGTAATATTAAAATAATGATGAAGGAAAGGGTGGCATAGGGTGAGTAACAAAAACGAGGTTGTTTTGCGTCAGGATGGCAAGGGCGGAGACTTGATGGAGGTTTTGTCCTTCACCGCCGAAAAGACGATGGAGCTTGCCAATGCCAACTCTGTGATGGGTGAGCGTATCGAGGTCGACGGCATCACCGTTATCCCCGTGTCGAAGGTGTCGGCCGGCTTTGCAGGAGGCGGCGCGGATATTCGCAACGCCGACAAAAAGCGCACCCAGAACCCTGCCGGCGCAGGCGCAAAGGTTTCGGTCACGCCGATGACCTTCCTTGTTATCAAGGATGGGGACGCAAGGCTCATCACCATCAACGCGCAGGAGAGCGGCTCTGAGGGCTGGATATCGGCCGTCATCGAGCAGTTCAAAAACCTTATCAAAAAGGATTCAAAGAAATAAAATAAAAAGCGAGAAACAATTTTGTTTCTCGCTTTTTTGCATCTTACAACAATTATTTTTTCAACTTTGCAGTTTTCTCAAAGGCGGCGGTAACGGCGCTTGCGGCGGTGGCGCGGAAGGCGCCTTTTTCAAGCGCGAGCACGCCCTCGATGGTGGTGCCACCGGGGGAGCAGACCTCGTCCTTGAGCCGCTCGGGATGCTTGTCACTGCCTAGCATCATAGCGGCACTGCCGAAGACCGTCTGCTTGGCATAAAGCAGAGCCTTGTCACGCGGCAGACCGCACTTAACCGCACCCTCGGCCAGCGCCTCGGTGAAAATGTAAACGAAAGCGGGGCCGCAACCCGACAACGCGGCGGCGGCATCGATGAACTTCTCGTCGATCTTATCGACTATACCTGCGCCGCTGAGCAGAGCCAAAAATTCAGCCTCGTCCTCTGCCGACACACCCTGTCCGACGCAGTAGAGTATCATTCCCTGCTGAGCGGCAACGGGGGTGTTGGGCATAATGCGGATGCACCTGTCGGTCTTGGGCGCCGCGCTAATGTCGTTCAATGACACGCCTGCGGGCATAGTGACAAGGACGGTATCGGCCGAAAGGGCGGGGGCGATCTTCTCGGCCACCTTGCCGATGGCATCGGGCTTGACGCCCAAAAAGACGAATCGCGACTCCTTGGCAACCGTGTCGGCATCGACCACCGCGATGCTCGGCATCGAGGCGGCGAGGGCATCGGTCTTGGCCTTGTCGAAATCGCAAACGGCAATATCCTGCGCAACCTTGTAAACGGCAGAGGCAAGGGCACCGCCCATATTGCCTGCGCCGATAAATCCGGCTTTGTAGGTCATAATTTTCACTCCTTAACGAACGTGACCCTCGCCGAGAATCACATATTTGTAGGTGGTAAGCTCCTTGAGCCCCATCGGGCCGCGAGCGTGCAGTTTTTGGGTGGAGATGCCCATCTCACAGCCGAGCCCGAACTCACCGCCATCGGTGAACCTCGTCGACGCGTTGACGTAGACCGCGGCGCTGTCGACAAGTCGGCAGAAGCGGTCGGCGGCCTCGGTGTCGTCGGTGATGATGGCTTCGCTGTGGCCGGTCGAATGGGCGGCGATGTGGCTGATGGCGCCGTCAACTCCGT
>JAZTZA010000220.1:0-1910 GCA_045637185.1 Acutalibacteraceae bacterium | reverse complement strand
ATCTTCACCTACGGAATGCAGAAGGGTCTTGACCGTCTTGCTGCGGCCGACGTTAAGAATGTTTCTCTGACCAATTTCGACTGCATCGCACAGGTTGCCGCCGACGAGGGCTATATCAAGCCCGAGGATATTCAGCGCCTGATCGCATTCAGAAATAACCCCTCTGACGAGAGTTGGATCGGTGCTAACAAATGAGAAGTGTAATTGATATTCTTGACCTCTCAGTTAAGGAAGTTGACGAGCTTATCTCTACGGCAGAGGATATTATCGAAAATCCCGCTAAATACAGTGATAAATGCCGCGGCAAGAAGCTTGCGACCCTCTTTTTCGAGCCGTCGACAAGGACCCGTCTCAGTTTCGAAGCGGCTATGTACGAACTTGGCGGTAACGTGCTTACCGTGTCGGGCAGCGATTCATCATCTGCCGTAAAGGGCGAGAGCGTTGCCGACACTTCGAAGGTTGTAAGCTGCTACGCCGACATTATTGCGATGCGTCACTCCAAGGAGGGAGCCGCACTTGTCGCTGTAAATAACGCAAGCGTTCCCTTTATCAACGCAGGTGACGGCGGTCACTGTCATCCGACCCAGACCCTCGCCGACCTTCTGACCATTCACCGCGAAAAAGGCCGCTTTAGCAAGCTGACTATCGGCTTTTGCGGCGACCTTAAGTACGGCAGAACAGTCCATTCCCTCATCAACGCATTGTCCCGTTATGACGATGTTCGTTTTGTTCTGATCTCGCCCGATGAGCTTAAGCTTCCTGAATACGTCAAGAAGGACGTCATCGAAAAGAAAGGTCTTTCTTTCTTAGAAACCGAGTCGTTGGATGATGCTTTGCCTGAGCTTGATATCCTCTATATGACAAGGATTCAGCAGGAGCGTTTTTCCGATGCCGATGAGTATGAACGACTTAAAGGCAGTTACATACTTACCGCTGACAAAATGAACTTGGCAAAGGACGATTGCATCGTTTTGCATCCGCTTCCGCGAGTAAATGAAATAAGCGTTGCGGTTGACGATGATCCGCGTGCCTGCTATTTCAAGCAGGTTTTGAACGGTAAATATATGAGAATGGCACTTATTCTCAAGCTGCTTGGGGAAAAGGACACCGTTGCAATGGCGTCTGAGGACGTAATTGTGAAGGGGAAGACCTGCTCCAATCCTCATTGTATCACCACCTGTGAACAGGAGTTGGAGCCGCTCTTTAAGGTCTGCGGCGACAACAACGATGTATACCGTTGCATTTATTGCGAAACAGAAGCTTAATTATAAAAAGTGTGCCTGCTTTGTCTTGACACGCAAAAGTGATTTTGTTATACTGACAGTAGGTATTTAATAGGTTCCCTGCAACTGACGGAATTTAAGTGGAGCACCACTGAGGAGCACGGAACTTTCCGGAGTTTTTTCTCCGATGGCCGACCGTCTGGGCACACTTTGACCTTGTTGAGAGGGACGAGTGTGCTTTTCTGTTTTTTAGGAGGTTTAATATGAAAAAAGTTGGTATTGTTATGGGAAGTGACAGCGATCTTCCGATCCTTGAGAAGACGGTCGCGACCCTTAAACAGTTTGATGTTCCTTATGAGGTCCACGTTTATTCCGCCCACAGAACTCCTGTTGAGGCTAAGGAATTCGCCGTAACAGCAAGGGAGAAGGGCTTTGGTGTTATGATTGCGGCGGCCGGTATGGCTGCACATCTCGCTGGTGCTATCGCCGCAAACACTACGCTGCCCGTTATCGGAATTCCCTGCAAATCGCAGACCCTTGACGGTATGGATGCCCTGCTTTCCACCGTACAGATGCCGCCCGGCGTACCGGTAGCCACCGTAGGCATTGACGGCGCCCAGAATGCCGCCATTCTCGCCATTCAGATTCTGGCCACCGAAGACAGCGCTCTGCCGGCCCAGCTGAAGC
>JAZTZA010000219.1:0-13287 GCA_045637185.1 Acutalibacteraceae bacterium | reverse complement strand
GCATCGGCGGATATGGGACGCCAACATTCAGCTCTGCCCTGTGCCTCGAGGAATGCGCGGGTCATATCATCGGAGGGGAAAACGGAAGTTGTGGCTCCAAGCTCCGCGCCCATATTTGTAATAGTAGCTCTTTCGGGAACGCTGAGGGTGAGGACTCCGTCGCCACCGTACTCAATGATCTTTCCAACACCGCCCTTAACGCTCATACGGCGAAGCACCTCAAGAATAATATCCTTCGCGGCGACCCAAGGACTGAGCTTACCGGTAAGAACAACATTGACGATCTTCGGATAGGTTATGTAGTATGCGCCGCCACCCATTGCGACAGCGACGTCAAGTCCGCCTGCACCGATGGCGATCATACCGATGCCGCCGCCTGTGGGGGTGTGGCTGTCGGAAGCGATGAGGGTCTTGCCGGGGATGCCGAAGCGCTCAAGATGAACTTGATGGCAGATGCCGTTACCCGGTCGGCTGAAATAAATGCCGTGCTTCTTGGCAACCGAGCCGATAAAACGGTGGTCGTCGGCATTTTCAAATCCTGACTGCAGGGTGTTGTGGTCGATATATGCAACCGAGCGTTCGGTCTTGACGCGGGGGATGCCCATAGCCTCGAACTCAAGGTATGCCATAGTACCCGTAGCGTCCTGAGTCAAGGTCTGATCGATGCGAATGCCGATCTCCTGACCTTTTACGAACTCTCCGTCAACCAGATGTGCTTTAAGAATCTTTTCTGTTAAAGTAAGTCCCATTATGTATTCAACCCCTTATGCTTGGAACAATTTTACGTACTCTATTATCATACTAAAATTAGAAGGGGTTGTCAACTTTTTAATATAAAATTACTGCCGTATTTTTAATGAAATTCGTCTTAAACGGTCAATATTTTCATCCCGTACTCAATTTGTCCGTCGGTTACGGTGTTTTCGACTGCAACAACCTTGTCACCCTTGTAAATTCCCAAACTTTTCAGGACGCTTGCAGAGGATGTTTTTTGATACCCGTCCTCGAGCGTTTTTAGTGGCGTCACACCCCAATTAAGACTGTTGTGAAGCAGAGATTCAGCCCTGCCCGACAGTGCGATAATATCGCAGGGTGGTCTGAATTTAGCAAGATAGGCCGCCGTCATATCGTCGTCCGACAACGAAAAAATTGCTTTTGCGCCGACACTTACTGCGGCGACACAAGCGGCGTGTGAGACGGCGTTTGCCTTGTCTGCCCCTTTGGTGTAGGGACGGGAGAGAAGCTTTGCTTCATAGTCTATGCTTTTTTCGGCTGTAAGAGCGATCTCAGCCATTGACCTGACCGCTTCGATCGGATATTCACCAACCGCCGTCTCACCCGAAAGCATAACAGCGCTGGTTCCGTCGAAAACCGCGTTGGCGATGTCGGAGGTCTCTGCTCGTGTCGGACGGGGACTGTGTATCATAGATTCGAGCATTTGGGTGGCGGTGATGGCCGGCTTTCCGAGCATATAAGCCTTTTTGATAATGCTTTTTTGGATGGCGGGAATCTTGGAATAATCAATCTCGACCCCAAGGTCGCCTCTTGCTATCATCACACCGTCGGCAGAGGCCAAAATACTGTCAATATTATCCACACTCTGCCTGTTTTCAATTTTAGCGATGACCTTGATGGTTCCACCGCCGTTTTCCGAAAGGAAACGCTTCATATCAATGATGTCCTGCTCGGTACGGACAAAGGAAGCTGCTACAAAATCAACCTTTTGCTCAATTCCAAACAACAGGTCGCTTTTATCCCTCTCACTCAGAAAGGGAAGACCGATATCAATATTCGGGAAATTTACACCCTTGTTTGAGCATAGTTCTCCGTCGGTCAGCACCTTACATGTGACCTTTTCATTATCAACCGATAAGACCGATAGCGCAATGAGTCCGTCGTTGATGCGTATCTCATCACCTTTGTGCAGTACCGCGGATAATTGTGGCAGACGAATGGGGATGCGGCCGTCCTTCTGCTCGTTACCAGATGTTAGTTCAACCGTATTGCCTTCAACAAGCTCTATCGGCTGAATGAGCTTGCCAACGCGAACCTCAGGCCCTTTGGTATCAAGTAGTATCGCTACATGCTTGTTAAGCTCAGCGCGCACCTTGCGTATCATTTCACAGGTAGCGGCGTGCCTGTTGTATTCCTCATGTGAAAGATTAAGCCTCGCCACGTTCATACCCGCCTCAATAAGACTGCGAATGACCTGCGGTTGCCGTGTCGACGGCCCCATAGTGCAGACGATCTTCGTTTTACGCATACTAAACCACCCCTTTGGAGCATTATTTGCAAAATTCAGGGCGGTCATACAAAAAAGTGAGAAAAAACTGTTGACAACTGAGCGGCTTATGTGTATAATCATTGGGTAAACAAAGCAGAACGGATATCCGTCTCACCTTGTGCAGAAGGCTGCGCGGGTCAATATTTCACCGAGGTATCGGTGTATTTGTTGGTGTGAGCGGGAGTATGTCTGTTCGCACTTTTGTTATATTTAGGAGGTGCTTCGACCATAAGCAGCAAAGAATTATTCATCAATGAGGAAATCAACGACGCGCAGGTACGTCTGATCGGTGACGACGGAGCGCAGCTTGGCGTTATGTCCGCCAAGGAGGCTCTTAAGATCGCTGAGCAGAGGGATCTTGATCTGGTCAAGATCGCACCGCAGGCTGTTCCGCCTGTGTGCAAGATTATGGACTACGGTAAATACCGTTTTGAGCAGACCAAGCGCGACAAGGAATCGAAGAAAAATCAGAAGGTCATCGAGATCAAAGAGATTCGTCTTTCCCTGAACATCGACACCCACGATTTTGAAACGAAGGGCGGACACGCCATTAAGTTCCTCAAGGCAGGCAATAAGGTCAAGGTTTCGATCCGTTTCCGCGGTCGTGAAATGGGACATCCGGAAATCGGCTTGAACACGATGAATCGATTTGCTGAGTATTGCTCGGAGTTTGCCAACGTCGAGAAGCCGGCAAAGCTTGACGGCAGAAACATGCTTATGTTTTTGGCTCCCAAGTCGGCAAAATAAAGTGTCTACAATGTTAAGGAGGAAAATATAATGCCTAAGATCAAAACCCACAGCGGTGCTAAGAAGCGCTTCAGCCTGACCAAGACCGGCAAGGTAAAGCGTGCACACGCCTACAAATCCCACATCTTGAACAAGAAGACTTCTAAGCGCAAGAGAAATCTGCGTAAGACCGCAATGGCTGATGTTACCAACGTAGCACAGGTCAAGCGCCTGATCCCCTACAAATAAAAACAAGATCGAAACACTTTCACACGATCATATCGGAGGTAAAGAATAATGGCTCATGTTAAAGGCGCTATGATGACGCGCAAAAGAAGAAAGAAGACTCTGAAGCTCGCTAAGGGCTACTTTGGAGCAAAGTCCAAGCTGTTCCGCACCGCTAAAGAAGCGGTTATGAAGAGTGGCCAGTATGCATATATCGGCCGTAAGCACAAGAAGCGTGATTTCCGCCGTCTGTGGATCACCCGTATTTCTGCCGCTTGCAAGCTCAACGGAATGAACTATTCTACTTTCATGAACGGTCTTAAGAAGGCCAACATTGAAATGAACAGAAAGATGCTTGCTGAGATCGCTGTCAGCGATGCTCAGGGATTTGCAACTCTCGTCGAGACTGCAAAGAAGGCTCTGGCTAAATAATTTTGACACGCCCGCGCACACGGGCGTGTCTTTTGCTTACTTATAACCGGTTTCAAGGGGGTCTGGCAGTGGATTATCAGGTCATTACAAGCAAGAATAACGACCGCGTCAAGCAGGTCTGTTTGCTGATGCGAAGTGCATCCGCCCGTAGAGAATTCGGTCGTTTTGCGCTTGAAGGCTTGCGCCTTTGCCGTGATGCCGCACTCAACGGATTGCAGGCAGACGAGCTCTATTTCACCCAGAAGACCCTTGATAAATTTCCGGAAGACATTGAACTTATTTCCGCCCATTCGACAAGGGCTTATCTTGTCAGCGAGGATGTGTTTGACAAGATGGCTCAGACCGACTCCGCGCAGGGCGTGCTGAGCATTTTGCCGATTTGTGACGCGGTTTCGATTGCCGATGTTGACAGTAAAGGCCGCTATGTTGCCTGTGTTGATGTGGCTGATCCCGGTAATCTCGGTGCCATTTCCCGTACTGCCGAGGCCCTCGGTGTCAGCGGAATGTTGCTTTTCGGCAGTTGCTGTGACCCATATAACCCGAAGGCTCTGAGAGCTTCGATGGGTGCGCTTTTGCGCCTGCCTGTCCTTCGGTTTGACAGCGTCCCCGACGGTATGACTGCTTTGAAGGAAAAGGAGCTTGAACTTTTCGCTTCGGTTGTTGACCCTGATGCTGATGCAGTTCAGTCTGTGGATTTCGGAAACGGGAGCGTCGTCTTTATCGGCAACGAGGCCAACGGACTGAGCGACGAGACAGTCAGCCTCTGCGACAAACGTATTACCATACCCATCAGCGGTCGTGCCGAATCCTTTAACGCTGCCGCCGCCGCCGCGATACTGCTGTGGGAGTTGATGAAGCTATGAGGCGTACTTCAAGTATGAAGTATTGGATATTTCTTCAGCAGGTTCTTGGGCAGGGAAGCAGAAAACTGCTTAACATCACCGAGCATTACAAATCGGCGCAGGCCTTTTACGATGCTGGTTATCAGGATGTTGAGCGGCTCAATCTTTTAAGCAAGGGTGAGCTTGAACGCTACCGCAAAACTAAATTAGACTATTGCGAGAGCATCATCGATTATTGTGAGCAACGGGGTTATGACATTGTAACCCCGAATGACAGGCGTTATCCCAAGAGGCTTGCCCATCTTGTCGATCCGCCTGCGGTGCTGTATGTAAAGGGCGAGTTTCCTGACTTTGATGACGAGGTCGCCGTCGCTATGGTCGGCACTCGAAAGTGCAGTGACAACGGACGCAAGATAGCCCGCGAGCTTAGTCAACGGCTCTCGGCATCGGGCTGCCTTATCGTCAGCGGAGGCGCAATCGGAATCGATTCCTCAGCACACATCGGTGCCATAAAAGCAGGAGGCAAGACGGTCGCCGTTCTCGGCTGCGGACTTGACTACCCCTATCTTCAGCAGAATGAAGAACTGCGCGCCGATATTGCTAACAACGGTGCTCTTATAAGTGAGTATCCGCCGAAGGCACCTGCGTCAAAATATACCTTTCCCGTAAGGAACAGGCTGATATCGGGCTTGTGTCTGGGCACCATAGTTGTCGAAGCGACAAGAAGCAGCGGTTCGCTTATTACCGTTGACCACGCACTCGAGCAGGGCAGGGATATCTTCGTTATTCCCGGATCGATCTCCGATCCGCTTTACGCAGGCTCCAACCGTCTTATCCGCGATGGAGCAAAGGCTATTCTGTCACCCGTTGATGTGCTTGAGGAGTACAATAATTACTATCCTCATCGCATAAATATGGCAGGGTGCGAAATATCAATTACTGATGAATGTGATGAGCTTGAATCTGCTCTGCCCATTGAAGAAAAGGCTAAACCTGCCACCAAGATCGAAAAGAAGCAGGAAGGTAAGCCAGAGGTCGATCTCGAAAAGCTCCGACTCAACTATCAGTTGCTGTCTAACGATGCGAAGGAGCTGTTTGCCGCCTTTCTTGACGCGCAGACCGAGAATTTCGATCTTGCACTTGAAAATTGTGAATTAGATATGTCTGCCGCGATCGCCGCATTGACCGAATTGGAAATATTCGGCTTCGTTTCGGCTATTCCGGGCGGCAGATACAGTGTAAATATTTCTAAGGAGGTCACCGATGTCTAAACTTGTCATCGTTGAGTCGCCTGCAAAGGCTAAAACAATTCAAAAATATCTTGGCCCTGATTACGAGGTTATGGCGTCAATGGGTCACGTTCGCGACCTGCCTAAGTCCAAGCTCGGAATCGATATCGACCACGAGTTTCAGCCCCAGTATGTAAATATCGCCGGCAAGAACGATCTTATCAAGAGTCTGCAGACTGCGGCCGCCAACAGCGATTTTGTCTACCTCGCAACCGACCCTGACCGCGAGGGAGAGGCTATTTCCTGGCATTTGGCTCAGTTGCTTGCGCTGAATACCGATGATGCGAATCGCGTCACCTTCAACGAGATAACCAAGCTGGGTATCACCGAGGGTATGAAATCACCGAGGTCGATTGACCTTGATTTTGTTGATGCGCAGCAGGCTCGTCGTGTTCTTGACCGCTTGGTCGGTTATAAGATCAGCCCTTTCCTTTGGAAGAAGGTGCGCCGCGGCCTTTCAGCAGGACGCGTTCAGTCGGTCGCGGTCAAGATCATAGTCGACCGTGAGCGCGAGATTCGCAATTTCGTTCCGAGCGAGTATTGGAACATAGATGCCCATCTCAAGATCGGTAAGCCTTCGGTCACCTTCAAGGCTAAGTTTTATGGCGATACCAACGGCAAGATCGACATTGTCAACGAAGAGCAGACCAACAAAATTTTGTCCGAACTCGACGGTGTGGATTACATTGTCGACAACGTTAAAAAGGGTGTCCGCCGCAAGAAGCCGATGCCTCCCTTCATTACCTCAACGATGCAGCAGGAAGCATCCCGCAAGCTTAACTTTACCGCTAAGCGCACGATGAGCATTGCTCAGGCCCTTTACGAAGGTGTTGACGTTTCGGGACTCGGTATGACCGGTCTAATCACCTATATGAGAACCGACTCTCTTCGCATTTCCGAGGAGGCTCGCTCGGCAGGTGAAAGGTTTATCCTTAACACCTATGGCAAGGATTACCTGCCTGAAAAGCGCACCTACTATAAGTCAAAATCCTCGGCGCAGGATGCACACGAGGCAATCCGTCCGACTATGCCCGAGCTTACTCCCGAAAAGGTCCGCAACGATCTTACACCCGAGCAGTTCAAGCTCTATTCGCTTATTTGGTCGCGCTTTATCGCCAGCCTTATGTCCCAGTGCGTTCAGGATACCGTCAGCGTTGACATTAACGCAGGCAAGTATATTTTTAAGGCATCGGGATATTCTGTCCGTTTCAACGGATACACCGTGCTCTATCAGGAGAGCAGCGATGCCTCTGACGAGGATGAGAAAAATCTGCCATCTATGAGAAAGGGTGACGAGTTAAAGCTTAAGAAGCTCGACCCGACCCAGCATTTCACTCAGCCTCCGCAGAGATATACCGAAGCAACTCTTATCAAGGCACTTGAAGAGAAGAATATCGGCCGTCCGAGCACCTATGCTCCCATTATTTCGACCGTTCTTCAGCGTGAATATGTCGAGACCGAGAAGAAGCTGCTTAAGCCCACATCGCTTGGTGAGATCGTAACCGAGCTGATGGAAAATCACTTTGCCAACGTTGTCGATGAGTCCTTCACCGCAAAAATGGAGAAAGAACTCGACGATATTGAGACCGGCAAGCGTAAATGGGTCAAGGTTATGGATGCCTTCTATGCCGATTTCTCTAAGACCCTGACCAAAGCAGAGGAGAATATGAACGGAACCAAGATCAAGGTTCCTGAAGTGGAAAGCGACGTCGTTTGCGACCTCTGCGGAAGAAAAATGGTTATCAAATCGGGCCGATTCGGCAAGTTCCTTGCTTGCCCCGGATTCCCCGAATGTAAGAATACCAAGCCTATCGTTCAGGAAATGGCAGGCCGCTGTCCTAAGTGCGAGAGCAAGATCATTCAGAGAAAGTCGGCCAAGGGTCATAAATTCTTCTGTTGTGAAAAGGGCAAGGCCTGCGGCTTCATCACTTGGGATGAGCCTACCGCTGAAAATTGCCCTAATTGTAACAAGACACTTTTCAAGAGCCGCGGCGGTGTCCTGAAGTGTCTGAACGAGGATTGCGGATTTGAGAAGAAGATCGAACGCAAGTCGCGTAAGAAAGCAGATAAATAATGAAAATTGTTAATGTCATTGGCGCGGGTCTTGCAGGGTGTGAGGCGGCACTTCAGCTTGCAAAGCGTGGAGTAAAGGTTCGCCTTTTTGAAATGAAACCCGATCGACGCTCGGCTGCACATCACACCGACCTGTTTGCCGAGCTTGTTTGCTCAAACTCGCTCAAAGCGGCGCGTGTTGAATCTGCAGCAGGCCTGCTAAAAGAGGAGATGCGCCGTTTCGGATCGATCTGCCTTGAGTCAGCCGACCGAAGCGCAGTTGCCGCAGGCGGTGCATTGGCGGTTGACCGCGACATCTTTTCGGAATATATAACCGATGCGGTAAAGGGTCACGAGAATATTGAGATCATTCATCAAACGGTCAATGACCTTGACCTGACTCAACCGACCATCGTTGCGACGGGACCGCTTACCGATGATGCACTGTTTGAGCGGATATCCGAGCTTTGCAAGGGTAGCCTGAGCTTTTTTGATGCCGCCGCTCCCATCGTTACCACCGAGAGCATCGATATGAGCCGTGCATTCCGCGCATCCCGTTACGACAGAGGCGGAGACGACTACATCAACTGCCCTATGAATAAGGATGAGTACGACGCCTTTTATGAGGAGCTTGTTAATGCTGAGCGCATTGAACTCAAATCCTTTGAGCAGGATATAAAGCTCTATGAGGGCTGTATGCCCATCGAGCTTATGGCTCAAAGGGGACACGACACCATCCGCTTCGGCCCATTGAAGCCTGTCGGACTTCGTGACCCCAACACAGGCCATCGTCCTTGGGCAAATGTCCAGCTTCGTATGGAGAATAAAGAGGGAACCCTCTGCAACCTTGTCGGGTTTCAGACCAACCTTAAATTCAGCGAACAAAAGCGAGTTTTTTCAATGATTCCCGCCCTTAAAAATGCCGAATTTATGCGCTTTGGTGTAATGCACAGGAATTCCTTCCTTCATTCACCCTCTGTACTCAACACCGACCTGTCCTTTAAGGGTAACGAGCATCTTTTCTTTGCAGGACAGATAACGGGTGTCGAGGGATATATGGAGTCGGCATCAAGCGGAATACTTGCTGGAATAAATATGTACCGCAGACTGAATGGAATTCAGCCGCTTGTGTTGCCCGACTATACGATGCTCGGCGCATTAACTAACTACGTTACAACAAGCACCAGCAAGGATTTTCAGCCTATGGGGGCAAACTTCGGAGTTATACCACCCCTTGACGAGCATATCAGAGACAAAAAGGAGCGTTATGCCGCCTTGTCAATGCGTGCGTTACGCTGGTACGATGAAAATATAGGAGATGATTACAGATGAGAATAATCGTTGACGCTTTCGGCGGAGATAATGCACCTCTTGAGATACTTAAGGGCTGTGCTTTGGCTGTTGATGAATACGGCATTGATATTCTGCTTTGCGGTGATGAAAAAACTATTCGCCAAGTCGCATCACAAAATGAGATATCTTTGGCCCGTATGGAAATCCTGCAGGCCGACGACGTTATGAGTATGGAGGATCATCCCAAGTCCATCCTTAAGGAGAAAAAGGAGTCCTCTATGGCGGTCGGTATGCGTGCTTTGCACGACGGTATGGGTGATGCCTTTGTCACCGCAGGAAGCACAGGCGCCGCACTTGTCGGAGCCACCTTCCTTGTTAAGCGCATCAAGGGGATAAAGAGAGCGGCTCTTGCCGCAATTTTGCCTACCGACAACGGCGAGAATACTCTTATGCTTGACGTCGGCGCTAATGCCGATTGCCGTCCTGAGATGTTGGTTCAGTTCGGCGTTATGGGATACGAGTATATGAAAAACCAGATGCATATCGACAATCCCCGTGTAGCACTGCTTAACGTCGGAAGCGAGGATACCAAGGGTGGAGAACTTCAGCTCGCCGCCTTTGAGCAGTTGAAGAATGCGCCGATAAACTTCATCGGTAACGTTGAAGCGCGTGACGTTCTTGGCGGTGTATGCGATGTGCTTGTTGCCGATGGATTCAGCGGTAACGTCTTCCTCAAGACCTGCGAGGGCACCATATCCCTCGTCATGAATAACATAAAGCGCATTCTCGGCAAAAACATAATCACAAAGCTTGCTGCCGCTCTTATTATGGACGGCCTCAAGGGCTTTAAGAAAAAGATGGATTACACCGAGGTTGGCGGAGCGCCTCTTTTGGGCGTTGCGCATCCCGTCATCAAGGCTCACGGCAACTCAAAGGCTCGCGCCTTTAAGAATGCCGTCGGACAGGCGGTGGAATTTGCAAAAGGCGGTGTAATTGAGAAGATAACCACAGCAGTTTCTAAGGAGAGCGAGTCTGATGACTGAACTTGAGAAGAAGATAGGCTATTGCTTTAACAATGACAAGCTGTTATACCGCGCCTTGTCTCATTCCTCGTTTGCAAATGAGTCTAAAGAGGCAGAGGGTTCTAATGAGCGGCTTGAGTTTTTAGGTGATGCGGTTCTGTCTATTGTCGTTTCCGATTGCATTTTCAAGGATTACGTTCATCTGCCCGAAGGTGAACTGACCAAGATCCGTGCATCTCTTGTGTGCGAGAAATCTCTCAGCGTATTTGCAAAGGAGATCGATCTCGGCAGCCACATTATGCTCGGAAAAGGGGAGAAGATGACGGGCGGAAGCGAGCGTCCGTCTATACTTGCCGATGCGTTTGAAGCGCTTATTGCCGCCATCTACCTTGATGGCGGAATGGAAGCGGCGTCAAAATTCGTTATGTCCTTTGTCGGACCCGAACTCAACGAGCAACACATCGGTAACTTCGACGATTACAAGACGATGCTGCAGGAGATAATTCAGAAAAATCCTGAGGAGCTATTGGAGTACGTGCTCGTCGGCGAGAGCGGCCCTGACCACGATAAAATGTTTGAGGTTGAGGTGCGACTTAATTCAAACGTTATCGGTAAGGGAGTCGGCCGTACCAAGAAGCAGGCGGAACAGGACGGAGCCAAAGAAGCGCTCGTCCTTATGGGCGAATTGGTGTGAGTGCGAATATTGCTATTTTCGTGCCGCATAACGGGTGCCGAAATCAGTGCAGTTTTTGCAATCAGTTCTCCATAACCTCTCAGCTTGAGCAACCGACTGCCGAACAGGTAAAAGAGACTGTTGATAACGCTTTGTGCTACCTTGGAGACGATGCAAAGGATGCCGAGATCGCCTTTTTCGGCGGTAGCTTTACGGCTGTTGAGCGGTCGTATATGATTGAATTGCTCGAGGCTGCCTATCCTTATGTCAGAGATAAACAGGTTAGTGGCATCCGTCTGTCTACTCGACCTGATGCGATCGACGACGAGGTGCTTGAGCTTCTGAAACGTTATGGTACTACAACCATAGAACTTGGCGCGCAAAGTATGTGTGACGACGTACTCAGCTTTAACCGCAGGGGTCATACCGCCGAAGATGTGAAAAGTGCATCGCGCCTTATCAGGTCATACGGTTTTTCGTTGGGACTGCAAATGATGACCGGCCTTGCAAAAGCGGATGACAAAAAGGATATCGAGACCTGCGAAGAATTGATCGCGTTAAATCCTGATTTTGTCAGGATATATCCTACGATCGTGCTGAAAAACACCTATCTTGCACAATTGTATGAGCAGGGTGAGTATCAACCTCAGTCGGTAGAGGATGCGGTTGACCTTTGTTGTAAACTTCTGGTGATGCTCGGTAACGCGGGGATACCTGTTATCCGACTCGGACTGCACTCCATCGACGAGGAGTCTTATGTTGCAGGCCCGTGGCATTCAGCCTTTGGGGAACTATGCAAGAGCCGAATTTTTTACAATAAAGTTGCAGAAAAAATTGACCGAAAGGGAAGATATAATCTTTATGTTTCGCCCCGTATGGTGTCAAAGGCCGTCGGTCAGAACCGCAGTAATATAAAGAGATTTTCGTCAAACGGTATCGATGTGACCGTTTGTTCGGATGTTAAGTTGAATGATGAAGAATTTATCATAGAGGAAGTGAAGCTTTGAGACTCAAATCCATTGAAATTCAGGGGTTCAAGTCGTTCGCAGACAAGACTGTTTTGCAGTTTGGCGAAGGCATCACAGCCGTCGTTGGCCCTAACGGCTCGGGTAAGAGTAACATATCCGATGCAGTTCGTTGGGTTCTCGGTGAGCAGTCGAATAAGACCCTGCGAAGCAACCGAATGGAAGACGTTATCTTCGGCGGAACCGCCACAAGAAAACGTCTTGGCTTTGCTGAGGTCACCCTTGTAATCGACAACAAGGAACGCAATCTTCCTATGGATGAGGACGATGTTGCCGTCACCCGCAGATATTACCGCTCGGGTGAAAGTGAATACCGACTCAACAATATCTCTGTTCGTTTGAAGGATATCCACGAACTGTTTATGTATACCGGCTTGGGCAGGGACGGATATTCTATGGTCGGTCAGGGTAAGATCGACGACATAGTCGGCACCAAGACTTCCTCGGAACGCAGGGATATTTTCGAGGAGGCGGCCGGAATTTCGCGTTTCCGTTACCGCAAGATCGAAGCCGAGCGAAAGCTTGCTCAGGCGGAGGATAATATGCTGCGCCTTCGCGATATTCTGCAGGAATTGGAGTCTCGTGTAGGCCCCTTGGCAGAGCAGAGCAAGAAGGCGGCCATCTTCCTTGAATATTCAAAGGAACAGGAAGAACTGCAGATCGGCCTGTGGCTCAACACCCTCTCTAAGTACAAGGAAGCCCTGAGTGATCAGGAATATAAAATTACCGCCGCAAGAGAGCAGTACGACGAGATAAACTCCAAGATTGCTCTGCTTGACAGTCGCATTGATTCATCGGCCGATGAATCAATGCGTATCAGCGCGGCCACTGAGGATGCGCGCACTAAATCTGCCGAGCTTGATGAAGCGGCAACTAAGGTTGACGCCGAAATTGCGGTCAAAAACAACACCATATTCCACAATAACGAGACTATCCAGCGCATTGAGACCGACATTCAGGATGTCGAGAACGGCGGTACTTCTATCTCTGCCGATATCGCGCAGAAGAATGCCGAAATTGCCGCCAAATCCACCGAGATTGACCAGATTCGCGCCCTTTTGGATCAGGCCAACGATAAGCTCCTCGGACTTATCAGCGATAGCGACGGTTTCTCTGCTCAGATCGAGCAGTTCAACCTCTTGCTTAACGCTCTTTCAGTCAAATCGTCGGATGAGCGCGTCGCACTTATTGCGGCTGAAACCGCAATTGAAGAGATAATTGCCAGACGCGACGTAATAGCTTCTTCTGTTACTGAGAAGAACGGCACCCTCGAGTCCCTTAATGCTGAGCATAAGCTTTTGCTCAAGGACCTCGACGCCGCAGAGGAAACCATTTCCGAGTGTAACAACAGCCTTAGCGGCCGTAAGCTTATCTTCACCTCCCGCGGTGAAGAGTGTGAGAAGCTGAAGAAGGAAATTGACACC
>JAZTZA010000218.1:0-1595 GCA_045637185.1 Acutalibacteraceae bacterium | reverse complement strand
TACTCCTTCTCAAAGGCCAAGCGCAACCGCCGTATGCTCGAGAACATCAGCGCGCAGATGGGTGAACGCTCCGAGGTCATAACTAGGCTTTCCCTTCCTGTAATGGCGGTGTCGGATAACAAGATATGTTGGTACAATTCGGCATTTCTAAAGCAGGTTATGAAGGGCGAGGACTGTGTCGGCCGTTCGCCCGACTTCTTGGTCAGCAGGGATATTCTTGAGGACTCCTACGGCTCGGTCACCCAGATCGAGTACCAGTCCAAGCAGTACAACTTCTATGCTTGCAAGGGCGACGAGGTCACCGTTTGCTACTTTGTCGACCTGTCGGAAACGGTCGAATACAGAAGAAAATATAACGCAGGGCGGCCTGTTGTCGCCTACATAACCGTTGACAACATCGACGACCTTCAGCGCGGAACACGCGACAGCGAAAAGACCCAGATAAGCAGTGCCATCGAAAAGCGCATTGAAAACTGGGCCAACGAGCTGCACGCGGTATGCCGCCGTATGAACCACGACCGATTTATACTTGTCACCGACGAAAGCGGCTTTGACTATATGAAGGATACCCGATTTGACATTCTTCACAAGGTCAAATCCATCGACTTCGGTGAAAAGGGCAACGCGACCCTCTCCATCGGAATCGGCCGCGCGGGTGCCAACTTCTCAGAGTGTGAGGAGCTTGCCCGTCATGCGCTTGATATGGCTCTCGGACGAGGCGGAGATCAGGTCGCAGTACGCGACCCTAAGGAATTTGAATTTTTCGGCGGCACTTCGTCGACGGTGTCCAAACGCTCAAAGGTTAGGACCCGCGTCGTCGCATCGGCTCTGCGCGAGCTTATCGATTCGAGTGACGGCGTCATCGTGATGGGTCACAGGTTTGCCGACCTCGACAGCTTCGGCTCCTGCTTCGGACTCTACCGAATGGTGACCGACCTTGACAAGCCCTGCCGAATCGTCTTCTCGCGTGAGAAGTGTCTTTGCTCAGGTCTTGCCGACTACGTCTGCGAAAACTATCCCGACGAGGAGATATTGGCCACACCTCAGCAGGCGGCCGATATGATGACCAAGCGCACCCTGCTCATCATCACCGATACCCACCGACCCTCCTTCGTGGACAGCCGCGAACTGCTTGAAGCGGCATCGACGGTAGTGGTTATCGACCACCATCGTAAGACGGTCGACCACATCAGCAACGCGGTCATCTTCTACCACGAGCCCTATGCCTCCAGCGCCTGCGAAATGGTCAGCGAACTGCTTCAGTATATGACCCAGCGCATTGGCAGGGTCGAGTCGGAGGCCTTGCTGTCGGGTATAATGCTCGATACCCGCAACTTCGTGCTGAATACGGGAGTCCGCACCTTTGAGTCGTCGGCCTATCTGCGCGGATGCGGTGCCAATCCCATTACAGTTAAGGGCTTCTTCCAGAATTCCATCGACGTCTATAAGCTGAAGGCCAACATCGTTTCATCCGCCCACGTTTATGACAGATGCGCGGTCGCTATCGCAGGGCCTGACCATCCTCAGCTTCGCATAGCGGCGGCTCAGGCAGCCGACGAAATGCTCGGAATTGAGAACGTCGACGCATCCTTCGT
>JAZTZA010000217.1:0-4191 GCA_045637185.1 Acutalibacteraceae bacterium | reverse complement strand
AGTCGATCGACAACGCGGTGATGACCTTGGTTTCGGACGGCTCCCTGCACGCAGAACTCTACGATCGCATTGACGGGGCGCTGAACCTTTATCCCCTTGACAAGTCAAAGGGCGGTGTCATCCTATATGCGTACCCCGCGGTTGACGGCAAGATCACTGTTTCGCCCAATCATAATACCGATATCAGATACTATGTGTGCAAGGCTCGCGAGAAGATGCTCGCAGGGCTTGATTCTCTGTTTGTCGGCGACACCCTCGGGTATGTAAAGGGTATATTGCTCGGTGATGTCACGGGCATGAGCGAGCAGACCTCCTTACAGTTCAGAGAGAGCGGCCTGACCCACGTGATAGTCGTATCGGCAATGCATCTGACGGTAGTTTCGGGTGTGCTTCTTTTCGGACTGCGTATCATTACGGGGTGGCGGCGCAAATGGTGCGCCCTGCTCGCAATATTGCCGATAGTCTTGTTTATGGCGCTGGTAGGATTTACTCCGTCGGTGCTTCGCGCGGGGGTCGCGATGCTTTTTTACCTGATATCGATAGTCTTTGACGAGGACGTCAACTGCCTGCGCTCGTTGGGTTGGGCGGTCATAGTCGTGTCGATATACGACCCGTTGATAGTGACCGACGCGGGATTTTTGCTTTCCACCTTCGCTGTGCTGGGCATCAACCTCATCGGTGTAAGACTTGCGGATGGGGCAAAGGACGCCTTTTACAAGCGGTTTCGCCGCAAGATGCCGAAGTTGCTGGAGCTTATCCTTCAGACAGGTACGGCAACCGTCGGCGCGACCCTGATGACCTTGCCCCTTTGCGCGATGTATTTTCCGCGAGTGTCGGCAATAGCCATTGTTGCTAACCTGCTCATCTTCTTTGCGGTTGACATAATTCTGATACTTGGCATACCGATGCTGCTCGCATTGCTCATCGGTGCCGAAAAGATAGCCTTGATACTTGGGCTGGTGGTGGGCCTTTGCGCCAAATATTGTATAGCGGTGATAGGCTGGCTGACCGCCACCTTCAACACCACCTTGCCCACCTATTCAGCTCTGACGGTCGCCGCAGGACTCGTTTGCATAGCGGCGATGGTTTACTGCGTGGCGACCAAGCGGGTGCGGGCAGGCTTTATAACCTGTACGGCGGCGGTGCTGATTCTGTCGGTCTGCAATATTGCGATTGGCGGCGCGAGCGTCCGCCTTACCGTTACCGACAGCGGTTGCTTCGTGCGCGACAAGGAAGGGGTCGTGTCCTTTGTCGGCTTCAACGATGTCTACTCATCGAGAAGCGATATGTACCAAATGACCTACGCCTACGATGTTGACAAATTCGGGCTTGTTGTGTGGAACGATTTAGGCGACCTCAACGACCTGATCAGATCTAAAGGCGCCGAATGTGTCGTTACGAATAAAAGGGAACTCACCGCATCGGGTCTGCCCGATGGCAGACTGATATACGATGCCGCCGAGGTGACGGTCAACGGGGTCAGGTATAGTTGCAATAAATCCTCGGTGCAAATCGAGGTGGGCGGCACGCTGATCGAGGTGGTGCTCGAAGAGGGCGAGAGTACAACCTCCAAAAAGGCGGCGATAACGGTTCGCCGTACAAACTGGCACGACAGGGCGTCGGTGACAGAGATCACCCTTCGCAACAATGCACTTGCCACACGGCAGACAAGGGTGTATAATAGTGAAAGAGAAATGTATTCGGTAACGATATTTGATAACGGATTTTATTGGATAGAAAAGGGGTGAGCGGATGCCGAGATGCGACGAAAGGCAGTTGTCGGCCGAGATAAAGCGCGACGATATCAAGCCTGTTTATTTGTTCTACGGGGAGGAAGGCTATCTCAAGCGGCTTTACACCGACCGCCTTATCAAGAAGGCGGTGACCGACCTTGCCGACTTCAATTTGCATAAATTTGATTCAAACGTCAAGGCTGACGAGCTGGCGTCGGCGGTGGATGCTCTGCCGATGATGAGCGAGAGGACCTGCGTTGTCGTGCGGGATTACAATTTTGGCTCCCTCTCCGACAACGAGCATAAGCTTTTGATGAGCCTGCTTACCTCTCCCAACGAGAGCTGTGTCCTTATTTTCTATTATGACGGCGCTGAAGCACCGCCCAAGAATAAAAAGACCACGCAGGTACTTGACGAGATCGACAGGATCGGCTGTATAGTTAATTTTGAGCGCAAAAATGAGCGCGAGCTTGCCGATATTGCGAGTCGCCGCGCCGCAAAGGCGAAGGTGGTGCTCAATCCTAATGTTGCCCGTCGTCTTATTATGCGATGCGGTACCGATCTTGAGAATCTCTTGACCGAGGTGGACAAGCTTTGCGCCTACGTCGGCGACCGCGCGATAACCGATGAGGACGTCGACACCGTTGTCACCCGAACGATAGATGCATCGGCCTTTGCTCTTGCCAATGCCGTTTGCTTGAAGCGCAGGGACGAGGCGATGTCGATATGCGCCGACCTCTTTGACCTTCGCACCGAGCCGGTTATGATTTTGGGTGCGCTGTCGGCCGCCTTTGTCGACATTTACAGGGTCAAGGTGGGCGAAAGCGAGGGCTTGCGCGCTCAGCAGACGGCCGACGAGCTAAACTACGGCAAATCTGCCTTCAGGCTCCGCAACGCCGCCCAGAACGGCCGCAATATGAGCCGCAACGCCGCCTTTGAGGCGCTTGAGGTACTGCGCGAGGCCGACCTTGCTCTTAAATCTACGAGTGCTGACGGCCGAGTCGTCGTTGAACGCACCATCGTGCAGCTGCTTAAAACTGCGGCAGGGGACGAGAGATGATACGCATAAAACAGGCGGTCATCGTCGAGGGAAAATACGATAAGATCAAGCTGTCGGGGATATTGGACACCCTTATACTGACCACCGACGGCTTCGGCATTTTCAAGGACAGGGAAAAGCTCGAGCTTATACGCTCGCTTGCCAAAACTCGTGGGATAGTGGTTATGACTGATAGCGACAGCGCGGGCTTTCTTATCCGCAACCATTTGCGCAACGCGGTGCGCGAGGGGGAGATGCTTCAGGTCTATATCCCCGAGATACGCGGCCGAGAGGGTCGAAAGACCCGCGATTCAGCCGAAGGGTTGCTTGGTGTCGAGGGGCTCGACGACGATACGGTGTTGAAAGCACTCGACTTGGCTGGTATCACAGCTCAAAAGCAGGACGACAGACGCGATACCGTGACCAAAAAGGACCTCTACCTCGACGGCTTTTGCGGTGCCGAGGATGCCGCCGCAAAGCGCGAGAGCCTCTGCCGAGCGCTCGGTCTGCCTACCCGATTGTCTGCAAATTTATTGCCTAAAGTGATATCCGACCTCTTCGACCGACAGGAGTATGAGAGGGCGGTTGAGCAGGTTAAAGCGGAATTTGTTGTTAAAAGTTAAAATTATACTTGACAATTAACTTTAACTGCTTGTATAATGTATCTGTATTGTAAGATTCAGCCCGTTACAAAACGGACTGAGCCTCTGTTTTATCTGGAGGGAGGGAATTTAGAATGAGTCAGGTGCGTTTAAAAGAGAACGAATCCTTGGAGAGCGCGCTCCGCAGATTTAAGAGAGCCACGTCCAGAGACGGCGTTATTCACGAAGTTCGTAAGAGAGAGCACTATGAGAAGCCTTCCGTCAGACGCAAGAAGAAGTCTGAAGCTGCTCGCAAGCGCAAGTTCCGCTAACTTTTACGGCTGCGTTAAGGAGCTGGGGCTTTCTGCGCCGCGGCGTTAGGAATGCTCGTACTTAATGAAAAGGTGAAAGGCGGCTTGGGGCAACCCGATCCGTCTTTTTCTTTTCAAACCCGAAAGGATGACTTTATGCCACTGCTGAGGCCTGAAAAAATATTTCATCGCGTGACCGACATCACCCCCGAATATCTCAAAAGCATCGGGGTAAAGGGTCTTGCGCTGGATGCCGACAACACCCTGTCGACCCACCATTCACAGACACCCCTTGAAAATGTCGAGGAATGGCTCGCGCAGATGGTTGCGGCAGGTATAAAACTGCAGATGGTCTCCAACTCGAAGGACAGGCGTTGCCGCCCCTTTGCCGAGAGGCTGGGGTTGGAGTATACCTGTGTTGCCTGCAAGCCGTTGCCCTTTGGCTTTTGGCGTGCAAGGCGCAAAATGGGCCTTAAGGGTAGGGAGCTTGCCGCCGTCGGCGACCAGCTTTTTACCGATATGCTTGG
>JAZTZA010000216.1:0-11156 GCA_045637185.1 Acutalibacteraceae bacterium | reverse complement strand
AGGATGGTTTCTTTTTTGGTATGAGTGTTCATAACCAACCTCAAACGCGAGGTAGAAATTATAAAAAAAGAAGAGCCTCAACTACGCGAATTGCGTGTCGAGGCTCTCGACTGGTCGAGGTGACAGGACTCGAACCTGCGGCATCTAGTTCCCAAAACTAGCGCCCTACCAACTGGGCGACACCTCGAAGCAGGAGTATTATACCTCTTTCCCGACGCGGTGTCAATTCCTTTTTAATAGAAATGCAGGTTACAATCGGCCGAGGGCAGCCATTTTTTGTTCAAAGTCTCGAAGACGTCCTTTCTCACATAAATATCGCGCAGGGCGATGCATCCACCAAAGGCATCGTGGGCTATAAAACCGACCGACGCAGGAATGATAATGCTCTCGAGGCTCTCGCAATTAGAAAAAGCCCCCTCCTGTATGCTCGCGACTCCTTCGGGAAGTGTTACATCCTGCACTTTCACGCAGTTAAAAAAGGCAAAGCTGCCGACCCGAGAGACCCCTTTTTCAACACAGACCTGCCCCTGCTTACCCATAGGGCATCGGAGCAGCACCGACAGATCCTTGCTGTAAAGCACACCGCCGACTGCGCAAAAATTAGGATTGTCGCCATCAACATCGATGGTATGAAGATCCGTCGCGGCGTTGAAAGCGCGGGAGTTGATCTCAACGACCGATGCGGGAATGAACACCCTCTCGACCCTCTTGCCAAAGGCGTATTTGTCTATACCCACTACCTTTTTCCCGTAGATAGAGGCGGGGACGACGGCGTTCTCGTCCGACCCGTTATACGCAGTTATAACTACCTCATCGGAGCCGTCTGCCAAAGCAAAGTCAAATCCTTTGTATTGAGAGACTGCCTCATCCTTAGATGAGCCTGACGCGGTCGACGAAGCATCCGCGCTTGACGAACTCTCCAAGGCTGAGGAGGTATCAAGCGCAGAGGAATTCTTCTGCACTACCGAATATTGATATTCGTTATCGAGCACACCGAAGCTGCAACCCGATGTGGACAGGACCGCAACCGCTATAACGGCAAACGCGGTCAATAATTTGAACTTCATATCTACTCCAAAGGGAAGAATGTATTAGTTGAGCCGACCGACATCCTGAGCAAGACGGCTCAAAAAGGGCTCGAATGTGATGCCGTCGGTCGACCTGACACCGAGGGCGACCGAATGGGCGGTGGCCTCGCTGACGAAGTCGGCGGCCTTTTGCACCGCCAGACTCAACTCAACCCCGTGCACGCGGTACCCGAACAGCACCGCAGCAAAAACATCCCCCGTTCCTGCATATTTGCAGTCTACCATAGGCGAAGATGCCTTATATTCATTTCCGTTGTCATATACAAAGTTAACGATGCTCTCGCCCGAACGTATTCCCGTTATAACCACCTGCTTGGGCCCCGTCTGTGATATACGGCGCGCCATCGAAAAGATCTTGTCATCAAGCTCATCCTGACCTGTGCAGAGAACATCCTCATAGCTTTCGTCGGTCAGCAGGCAGGCTTCGGTCAGGTTGGGGGTTACCAGATTCCCGAGGGCAACGAGGTTGCGCATCTGGCTGCAAAGCTCGTCGGTGCAGGTCCTGTAAAGCTCGCCGTCATCCGCCATAGCGGGATCTATCAGCAGTATAGCGTCAGGCTGAGCGGATGAGCGGATAAACTGCGCGAGTATCTCAACCTGAGCGGCGTCTCCGAGGAAGCCGGTGCATATTCCGTCAAAGCTGAGCCCTAACTTTTTCCACTCAGAAATGTACGCGCCCATACGGTCGGTAAAATCCTCGAAATAACAGCTGTTGTAGCCGGTGTGATTTGAGAGTATAGCGGTAGGCAGGGGACACCCTTGTATGCCCATAGCGGAGAAAATGGGCAAGGCTACCGTAAGCGAGCAACGCCCGAAGCCCGACAGGTCGTTGATTGCCGCAACCAAGGGTACCTTTTTCACATCAAATGCCTTCTTTCCATAAAAAAATGACCTTCTTCCCCTTATGATAACACAAAGAGGAAGAAAGTCAAATCTTTTACATATATATACCGTCAGACTCGGGCTGTTTCTCAGTATCGATGTAGCCCATATCCAACAGTATCGAGCGCGCCCTTGCTTTGCGTAGGGTCAGCTCGGAGAGAGGAATTTCCTCCCAAAGCTCCTCGGCAAAGGCCTCCATCTCATACTTAGCATCTATTAAGACGATCGAATAGCTGTCTTTGGGGAAGTTTTCGTAATCCTCAGCGTGTTCACCCGCTTCGATGAGTTTTTCAAGCGAGGGGACACTGGCGTAGCCGAGGTCGCCCAACGCATCGACGTCAAGCATCCTGATGGTGCCGTTAAGGTAGCGGTCGACATTGTACTCGGCGATAAAGGCATCGACTCCGCTGAAGGAGAGCAGTCCGAACATTGCTACCACGACGGCGGCACCGATGGGTATCATTTTGATCTTGCTGACAAACTGCTTTACGATTATCAGCAGGAAGAGTATCGCCAGCACAGCCATAAACCACGCGGCATATACGCGCTTGGTGGTAAGTCCGAAACGGTTGATGTAAAGGACGAGCTTTGCGGCGGCGGTGCTCAGCAGGATAAGGGTAAATACCGAATAGGCCAGCGAGATGCCCTTGAGCCACCACGACGGGCAGTCGTCCTTGCGCTTCATCAGCAGGGCGGTAAGCGAGAGTATCACCAAATTGATGGCCGACACCGTACAAAGCTGGAAGAAGCCTTCGCGTGCGTACTGGGCGTATGCCACTTCGTCAGGTAGCACTCCGATAAAGCCCGAAACATAGTATTTCCACTGCGACAGGAAGAAGAGCAGGTATATTACAAGTATCGGCAACACGGCGCAGAATACGGTCGGCAGGGGAACAAACCTGACCGCTTTCGCGGTACTGTGACAACCCTCAGTGGTGATGGTGTTGACGCACTTTTTATCTCTGCTTGAGGCATAGAGGCCGAAAAGATACATACCTATGGGGATTCCGAAGAAAACGCTCAGTATGATCTCGGCAAGGTCGCGGTCGCTGAATCGGAAGACCTTGTCTACAAGTTCTACAAAATCGTTGTCGTATGATAGGAGAGAAAAGACGATGACGGTGGGAATGATGGCTATCGCAATTCCCAAAAGGGCCTTCAGGAAGGCCTTTCCGGTTTTGCCCTTTCCGCTTGAGAGGGCGGAGAACACCCTGCCGAATGAGGCGAAGGGAAGGATTATCGCGGCGCGGAAAAGGTCGGCTATCAAAAGGTTGGACAGGCCCTTTTCCAAGCTGTTGCCGGTCGACGCGTAGACGAAATACAGATAGGCAAACAGGGCGTAGCTGTATGCGAAAAAGTGTATGACACCGTTCTCGTTAAGCACAAGGGACGCGGCAATAGCAACCGCCGAAACTGCCGCCGTAATAGGCAGAGCGGTCGGACGGTATCCCTTTATCACCAGCAGAACTGCGGTGGCAACGAACAGGGCTATAACGAATATTGCGCAGGCAAGGGGATTGATCCCAACGGGGAAGGTGCGGCAGAAAACGTATCCTGCTATCAGGCATACCCACGCAAGCAGGCTTTCTGCGGCGGTGAAGGGAGCCCTCTGCTCGACTTCGGCCTGAACGGGTTGCTCTACGGGTTGTTCTACCGGTTGCTGTACGGCGGTGGTTGTAATTATCTCACTCATAAAGGTCAGCCTCCTTTTAGCTGTCGTCCTCGGTTGAGGGGCGATATTCAATAATGTCACTTATGGAGCAGTCGAGTGCTTTGCAAATTGCGTCGAGGGTAGAAAAACGGATGGCCTTGGCCTTGTTGTTTTTCAGTATCGAGAGGTTGGCAAGGGTAATGCCCACCCTGTCGGAGAGCTCGCCGAGGGACATCTTCCGTTTTGCCATCATAACGTCCAGATTTATTACTATCATCGGCACACCCTCCTTTTTAGACCGTAAGGTCGTTTTCCTGCTTGAGTTCGACTGCCTGCTCGACTACGTTCTTGACGACTCGCAGGCAGACTCCGAGGAAAAGGGTGGCGAAGCCGACCGCAAGTGCTAACTGGAAATAGTATCCCAAGACGGCAAACAGCAGTCCGAAGAGAATACAGCACCATGAGACCCCGCGAATGAGGGCAACGCTTCGCCCTGTAAACACCTCGCCTGCACGCACCCTGCGGAGCAGGAGGAACAGAAAGACGTCGGCCACCGCGGCAACGGCAAGCACGAGATAGGAAACCACGAGGACGAGGTTTCTGCCATCCGAACTGTTAACCGGATTGCGCGAGATCATATTGTTCTGTGTTTCGATGAGCGTATCAACTAGGGCGGGCATTATTATTGCCCCCGCTACTATAACGGCAAAGAAGATGACGGTCATCACCAAGGATAGCCCGACGCTTGCCTTTCTGGAGATGCGAAGCATACTTAACACGACCTTTCGGTTGAATAATAGAGGGTTCCATCTATTCCCAAAATAGCACATTCGAGTATGTTTGTCAATATATTTTTATCGTTTTTCAATAAAATTATTCCAAAAACAAACCGCCCAGTATTTTTACTGCGCGGTTTTAGTGAGGTTGTTCTGTTTGATTATTTTATCCGTTTGATGCGACGGGGGTGACCGAAAGCTCAATCGAGCGGCCCGAACGGTAGACGGTTATCTTCATCGGCTCGCCGATCTTGTGCTTATGAATAACGTTGATAAGCTTGTTGTAGCCGTCGATCTCGACACCGTCGGCAAAGGTGATAATGTCGTTCTGGCGAACGCCTGCGATGTCGGCGGGGCCGTCCTTGACCACCGCTGCAACGACAACGCCGCCTGGGTAGCCCATCGACTCAAGGTAGCTTGCGGTGTAGTTGGTGGCTATCTGAACACCGATGTAGGGTGTGGGCTCGTTGGAGTTGGTGATGAGGTTCTTGCACACCTCAACGACGGTGTCAACGGGAATGGCAAAGCCCATTCCTTCGAAATCCTCCGAAACGATCTTGGAGCTTGTGATACCGATAAGCTGGCCCTCGCTGTTGACCAGCGCGCCTCCCGAGTTACCGGGGTTGATGGCGGCATCGGTCTGCAAGACCTCCATCTCAAAGGTGTCGATGATGACGGTGCGTGACAGGCCGCTGACGTATCCGACGCTGACCGAGCCCATGAACTCAAGTCCGCCCGGATTTCCGACGGCGACCACCTGCTCACCGAGGGTAAGGGTTGAGGATTTGCCGACCGAGATGGCCTTTAATCCCGTGCGCTCGATCTTTATCACCGCAAGGTCGTATGCGGCGTCATATCCGACTACCTTGGCGGGTATGGGCTTTTGGGGCTCCTCAGGGAGATAGACCTCAACGGTGCCGTTATAGCTGATAGCGTAGTCAACGACGTGCTTATTTGTAATAATGTAGCCGTCGCTCGAATAAATAACTCCCGAGCCTTCACTTTCGTAATCCTTGGTGTTGTTCTCGAAGAAGTTGTTGGAGTTATAGGTGTAGCGTGACACGACGCCCACAACGCTGGGGCCGACCTTTGCGGCTACCGCTTCAACAAAATTGGTGGTGTTGTCGGTTATGGTGATGTCGGCGTTGCCGTAGTTGTTGGTCTTGTTTGAGGTGTTTGTGCCGACATCCTTGTCGCCGACCATAAGGGCGGTAACGATGGCGGAGGTGGTGACCGATATCAAGGCGGTGAGCACCACGCAGGCAATGAGGGTCACCATCGAAAAGCGCGGCTTTTCTTTGCGGGGCTCGGGCTTTTTCGGCGGCTGGGGGACGGTGTAGTTATAGTTGGAAACGGGGGCAGGGGAGTTGCTGCCCGAATAGGAGGGCTGATATCCGTTCTGAGTATTGTGATAGGTGTAAGAGGTCACCGCCTGATAGGCAGTCGTCTGAGGCTCGGGTGTAGCGGCGGGCTCCTCAGCGACAGGCGCTGCTTCGGGCTGAGTTTCCGTCATTTCGATCTCAGGCTCAAAGGTGTCCTTCTTGTTATTTTCATCAAACATAAATATATCTCCTTTGATCCGAACGGGAAATTCGGTTCGTTTGATATGATAATAGTATAATATTTTAGTTGCTCGGTAGCAAAATTATGAACTGTATGTTAATATTTTGCGGAAATTTATTAAAAAAACCTGTACAAACTGTAAAAAATTTCAAAATTGGTGGAAAATGCGGATAAACGGTGCTATAATTACTGTGGTTTTGTATGTTTGCGAGCATTATTTACATTATTAGGATAAAATACTTGCTCCCAAATGTCAACAAAAAGGATAGGGTTTTCGAAACATAAAACAAAATGGTTAAAATTCTGTAACTGGATTTTTTGTCCAAGTTGCGATATGATAACATATAACAAATATTTGACCGCACGACAAGGAGGCGATGCTTCGTGGATAGCAACCGTGATAATTCAAAATTCGATCGGTCAAACCAATCTTCCTCAAGGAATGTGGACCGCACGTCAAGACCTGGCGTCGACCGCACCGCATCTCGCTCAGTTGACCGCACAGGCGGAGTCGACAGGACGGCACCTCGTTCGGTCGACCGCACGGGTAATGTCGACCGCACGGGTGGAGTCGACCGCACGGGTAATGTCGACCGTACCGCATCTCGCTCAGTCGACCGCACAGGCGGAGTCGACAGGACGGCTCGAAAAACCGTCGAGACCGACTTTTTCCCCGAGCTTCATATCGGCGCCAACGATAACGAGCTGATGAGCAACTCGGGCACCGACAGGTCGGCGGAGCAGGCCTTTGAGCCGGTCGAGAATGTGTATGCTCCTGCTGAGGATACTGCCGACCGCCCTGACGTGACCGATATGTTCGGCACCGATAGCTCCAACGACCTCTTCAGCGACAGCCACCGCACGAGCTTTATGCACAGCGGACCTGACGAGGAAATGGAGAACCTCTCCAGCTCGGCACCCCATACCGTCGATTACGATGATGACGACTACTCTGACAAAGAGCCGTCCAAGCTTAAAAAGACCCTCAAGCGTGTGGGTAAGGTTGCTTTGACCGCCTTTTTGGTAATGATAATCGTCGGATGCATCGTTGTCTCATCCTTTGCGGTGTACGTTTTCGGCTTTGTCGACGATACGATGGACTACGACCTGTACGACCTGACCCTTAACTATACCACTACCATCTACGTTGAGGATCAGTCCTACGTGCCGCAGAGTGCCGACGATCCCCAGACCAAGTGGCAGGAATATCAGGAATTGTACTACGAGAACAGAACCTGGGTCGGCATCAACGATATGGATCAGAACGTCATCGACGCATTTATTGCGGCCGAGGACGAGCGATTTTATAAGCATAAGGGAGTGGACTGGAAGCGTACCATCGGCTCCTTTGCCAACCTCTTTTTGCATTTCTGGGAGACTGAGCAGGGCGGCTCGACCATTACTCAGCAGCTTGTCAAAAATCTTACCGCCGATGATGAAAAGTCAGCAATGCGTAAGATCCGCGAGATAATGCGCGCCCGTAACGTCGAGAGCGTCTATGCAAAGGATACCATTCTCGAGTGCTACCTCAACGTTATCTATCTCGGCAACAACTGCTACGGAATTGAGGCGGCCGCCAACTACTATTTCGGCAAGAGTGCCTCTGACCTGACCGTTGCGGAAGCGGCCACCATCGCCGCCATCACCAAATCCCCCTCGGGCTACGATCCCGTTACCAAGCCTGAAAACAACAAGACCCGTCGTGAGTGGATCATCAAGAATATGCACAATATCGAGTCGATCTACAACGGCGAGCGCGGAATCAGCAAGCAGGAGAGGGACGAGGCATTAGCCCAGAAGATCACCATCGTCGGCAAGCATTCCAAGACTGAGACGACCGACGAGGGCGAGGAAAAGAAGACCTCGGACGCTTATTCTTGGTTTACTGATGCCCTTATCGAGCAGGTCGTAGAGGATCTTATGGAAGAACAGGGCATCTCTAAAGAGGGCGCCGAGAACAAGGTCTATCGCGGCGGACTCAAGATATACGCTACCCTCGACACCGACGCACAGGCGGTGGTCGATTCGGTCTTTACCAACGACAAATCCTTTGCACAGGTCTACGGCACCAAGCAGAAGGCGCAGGGTGCCATCACCGTTATGGACTACGAGGGCCACGTTGTCGCTATTGCGGGCGGCCGCGGAGAAAAGACGGGCAAGCGCGACCTTAACCGCGCCTATTCGGCACCGCGTCAGCCCGGCTCATCGATGAAGCCCATCGGCGTCTATGCACCTGCACTTGAAAATAACGTCATCACCTACTCGACGATGATCGAGAATACTACTCTTACCGTCGGGGGCGTAAGGTTTAAGAACTCGGGTGGATTTACGAGCGCCAAGGAGCCTATCCACAGGGCTATCCAGAAATCCTATAACCTTGTCGCCGCCCGTGTCTACCTCAAGTACAACAATCCCACCGACCTGTTCAACTTCGTTACCAATAACTTCGGTATTACTACCCTTGTCGAATCCACCGTCATCGACGGAAAGACCTATTCCGATATCGGACTTTCCCAGCTTGCCCTCGGTGGCTCTACCTACGGACTGACAACCGTTGAAGAGGCGGCGGCCTACGCCACCTTCGGTAACGGCGGACTCTACTACGAGCCCACCCTTTACACCGTCATTAAGGACCAGAGCAATAAAACGGTGCTTGAATACGACAGCGAGCCCATTCAGGCCATCAGCGAAGAGACCTCCTACATTATGAACAAGATGATGCAGACGGTCGTTTCGGGCGGTACCGGCGGTGCGGCTGCCTTCGGCGGATGGGAGATATTCGGTAAGACTGGTACCACCAACGATAACAAGGACCGCTGGTTTGCGGGTGGCACACCCTATTATGTTGCAAGCTGCTGGTTCGGTTGCGATATACCATTCAATATGGCAAGTATGTCCACCGGCGGCAACCCTGCTCTTAACCTGTGGAAGCCTGTTATGCAGGGACTCCACGAGGGCCTTGCCAAGAAGTCATACCCGACCTGCTCGACCGTCAAGCACGCGCGTTACTGCTTGGTAAGCGGCGGCCTCGCCACCGATAAATGTACCGAGGGCGTAGAGTGGGGTTACTACAAGAAGGATTATGCCCCCGTATGCACCGAGCATAAGGGCGGCAAGGTGCTCGGCGGCTCCGATCCCGATCCGTCAGCGACCACTTCAACAACGCCGACTCCGTCAACGCCGACTCCGTCTGCACCGACGAGTTCATCGGCACCCGTTACCCCGTCAACTCCCGCAACTTCACAGCCTTCTGCCTCTAATGCCACCTCATCCGAGGCGACTGCATCGGCTGAGTAAGGCGAGATATAGGGGAGAATAAAATCAAACAAACGGCACGGAAATCCTTATCGTTTCCGTGCCGTTCTTCTCTGTTTTTCTTCATAAAAAATGCCAAAATTGCCCTTGGCAACTATTGACCTTTATGCAAAACGGGGGTATAATACTTATTTGAATAACAGTTAATAAATGTGCGTATGATTTTAATGAAAGGGAGCAGTGTAATGATAAAAAAGATAACAAGCTGCATCGGGGAATACAAGAAACCGACCTTGTTGACAATTTTGTTTATTGCCTTGGAAGCTATTATCGAGTGTTTCATTCCGTTTATCACGGCCGACCTCGTTAACCGCCTGCAGACCCAGTCGGGCGATATGACCCAGCTTTTGAGGACAGGCCTCTTGCTCGTCGGAATGGCGATACTGTCGCTTGTCTGTGCGGGTGCCGCCGGCTTTACCTCTGCAAAGGCATCGTCGGGCTTTGCCAAAAACCTGAGAAGAGATGTTTTTCACAGGATCCAGACCTATTCCTTTGAAAACATCGATAAGTTCTCTTCATCCTCGCTGGTCACCCGTATGACCACCGATATCAACAATGCACAAATGGCATATATGATGGCCATCCGTATCGCTATCCGCGCCCCGTTGATGCTGATATTCTCTATCATTATGGCCTACATTATGGGCGGTGCACTTGCCACCTCTTTTGTGGTAATAATTCCCGTGCTGGCGGTAGGACTCTACCTCGTCGGTAGGTTTGCTATGCCTGCTTTCCGCCGCGTCTTCAAGAAATATGACCGCCTTAATGAATCCATCGAGGAGAACGTCAGGGCTATGCGCGTGGTAAAGGGATTTTCGCGCGAGCAGTTTGAAAAGGCGAAGTTTGAGAAGGCCTCCGATGACATTCGCGCCGATTTCACCCGTGCTGAGCGTATCGTTGCCCTCAATAGCCCCTTGATGCAGATATGCCTCTACTTCAATATGGCCTTCGTGCTCATCGTAGGCTCAAAGCTCATCATCACCAATCAGGGCCAGCTGATAAACGTCGGCGAAATGACCGCTATGCTGACCTACGGTATGCAGATACTTATGCAGCTGATGATGATCTCGATGATATACGTAATGATGACTATGTCGGCCGAGTCCTTTAAGCGAATTTTCGAGGTGCTCAGCGAGGAGCCTACCCTCGTCAACCCCGAAAACCCCGTTTACGAGGTGGCCGACGGCTCGATAGAGTTTGACAAGGTCTGCTTTAAGTATAACAAAAAGGCCAAGAAGTATGCCCTTGAGGACGTCAACCTCGATATCAAATCGGGTATGACGGTGGGAATTCTCGGCGGAACCGGTTCGAGCAAGACTACCCTCGTCCAGCTTGTCGCCCGTCTTTATGACGTAACCGAGGGAGCGGTGCGTGTCGGCGGAGTCGATGTCCGCGAGTACGACCTCAACACCCTTCGCGGTGCCGTTGCAATGGTGCTGCAGAAGAATTTGCTTTTCTCGGGCACCATTAAGGAAAACTTGCGTTGGGGTAACGAAAACGCCACCGACGAAGAGCTTATCGAGGCCTGCAAGCTGGCTCAGGCCGACGAGTTCATCTCCGCGTTCCCCGATGGCTACGATACATACATCGAGCAGGGCGGCACGAACGTCTCCGGCGGGCAGAAGCAGCGGCTGTGCATCGCGCGGGCGCTTTTGAAGCGGCCGAAGATACTGATCCTGGACGACAGCACCAGCGCCGTGGACACCCGCACCGACGCGCTGATCCGAAAGGCCATGCGCGCCTACATCCCCGAGACCACCAAGCTCATCATCGCCCAGCGCACCAGCTCCGTCGAGGACGCCGACCGCATCATCGTGATGGACGGCGGCAGGATCGACGCCATCGGCACCAGCGAGGAGCTGCTCAGGACGAACAGGATCT
>JAZTZA010000215.1:0-7018 GCA_045637185.1 Acutalibacteraceae bacterium | reverse complement strand
GGTTAAGGATTTCACCCTTAATGCTAAAAAGTGTGATAACGTCGGGTTTATTCCTAAATCCAACAAGACCATGACCGATGTCCGCGTTTATAACGCATCGTTTAGCGTAGATAATTGCGAGAATGTCGGTGTTATTACCGGCTCTGGATTTGGCCTGTCGGAATCTTCTGCAAGTGGCTCAATCGCGGCAACAGGTAACACCAACTGCAACATCGGTGGACTTATCGGCTTTATCAACAAGAATGAAGGCGCCGCCAATAAGTGTTCGGGTAATGTCGCGATCTCAGGTAACCTTACAAAATCCGCCAATGTCGGCCGACTCATTGGAAAATCTGTTTCGAACAAAATATTTTCAGAATGTTATTCGCAGGGCGCAGCCGCCCTTACTACTTCTGCAAAGCAGGAGGTAGTCTTCGGCGGTATCTGCGGCGAGGCTGCCTCGATCGACCTGACAAACAGCTGCTTCAGCGGCGAAATCACCCTTAGCGGCAGCGGCAAGACCTATGCTGGCGGTCTCATCGGTAACTGCCTTAGCAGTTCCGATATGAAGCTCGGATACAGCTTCACATCGGGCAAAATGAATCTAATCACAGGCAGTGCTGTCTACGGCGGATTTGTCGGCAAATGTCCCGAGATCGAGTCCGAGAACACCTCTGCCGTAATCCAAAGGCTCATCAACGTCACCGACGTTAATGCCGCTGATGGTTCATATCTTAAATATAACCACGCGATAGGGGAGGTTGCTGCCGATAAATTCGACTTCATCTCCGAGTGCTACGTTGACAGCGATAGCAAGGTGTTGGTTGATCAATCCCTCTTGGTTGGCGAGAAGTCCGATCTTATGACCAAGACCTTCTGCGTTACTACTCTTGGCTGGAGTACAAAGATTTGGGATTTTCAGGGTGGCAAGGTATCCTTGCACAGCTCTGACAATTTCACCCCGTCAAATCCCATCGACGTCGAAAACGAGTCGGATGCGATATATTCCTGCAAGACTATCGATATCTATCCGTCCACCTTGTTTGATGAATATATCGAGAAGACGGTCACCATCAGCGGTACTTTGAATGTCCGTCGCGGACCGGGCACCACCTATGGCAAGCTCACCTCGCTGACAGACGGCACAGAGGTAACTGCGGTGGCCGAACAAAACGGCTGGATGCTTGTAAAGATTGATGACGGATACGGATGGGTCATCTCTGACTATTTGAAATAGCCATCGGAGGATACACTTAAAATGGTTAAAATACCGATTTTTGAATGGTTTATCGGCGACGTCTTCAGCAGTAAGGGCAATCGATATACCGGTGCTGTAGGCGCTACCTCAATCAGCGCAAACGCCTTTTGTTACCAGGTCTGGCTTGAGCGTAATGACGGCAATACAGAACTCTTTGCAATTGCTTATGACGTCCTTACGCAAGCAACGGCAAACGAGTTGGAACCTGCTAAATTTAACGGTGATGCTGAAGGTTGGAAGGATGTCTGCGATTGGCTTAACGGCCAATATGACAAATATATTGCCGACGGACGAAACAAACTAACAGTGGAATTTTAATTTTGGGAGAGATATAAATGAAAATTGCAATTGGAAATGACCACGCCGCAACTCAGATGAAGTTTGACATTGTAGCTTATCTTGAAAAGCAGGGACACGAGGTTGTAAACTTTGGCACGGATTCAAACGACAGTGTTGATTACCCTGACATCGCTGAGAAGGTTGCTCAGAAGGTTGCTTCAGGGGACTGTGATAAGGGAATTTTGATATGCGGCACTGGTATCGGTATGTCGATCGCCGCAAACAAGGTCAACGGCATTCGCGCCGCTTGCTGCTCGGATCCTCTGTGCGTCCGCCTTACCCGTCAGCACAATAACGCAAACGTGCTTTGCTTCGGTGCGAGAATAGTCGGTCAGATTATGGCAGAGGAGATGGTTGACATCTTCCTCAACACCGATTATATGGGCGACCGCCACGAAAAGCGTGTACAAATGATTGCTGAGATAGAAACACGCAATTAGTTTTAGCATATAAAAAAAGGCACCGTACGGTGCCTTTTTCTTTTGCATAAAATTATAGAACAATAAGTTCCTTATCGCTCTTGGTAATGTTAATGCAGCCGTCATCGGTAACATATACCATATCCTCGATTCGAACACCGAATTTATCCTCGATGTAGATTCCGGGTTCAACCGTCATTATCGTTCCTGATTTCAACACAGTCTCACACCTCGGGCTGAAGCTCGGGTCCTCGTGGATCTCAATACCGACACTGTGACCGAGTCCGTGACCGAAGCAACCCTCATATCCTGCTCCGTAAATAATATCGCGCGCGACCTTATCGATATCGCGGCATACAACGCCTGCCTTAATGGCGTCAAGGGAAGCCAACTGCGCCTTCTTCACAGTCTCATAAACCTTTATCTGTTCATCCGACACATTACCGACCGCAACCGTTCTCGTCATATCAGAGCGGTATCCGTTGACGACTGCGCCGAAGTCCATTGTAACAAAGTCGCCAATTTCAATAATCTTATCGGATGGAACACCGTGGGGCAGAGATGAATTTTTACCTGAAACCACAATGAAATCAAACGAAACACCTTCGCTACCAAGTTTTCTCATATAAAACTCCATATCAAGCATAACTTCGCGCTCGGTGCGGCCGGTTCTAATATTATTTAGTATATAGGAAAAGGTTTTGTCGGTCATTTCCTGCGCCTGTTTTATGAACGAAAGTTCTTCGGCACTTTTAATACTGCGCATTTCTGTGATAGCATCGTCGATTTTGCAGTCAGATGAAACTTCTATGCCCTCAAATGCATTCTTAAGCTGATTAAATCGATCAACACTTGCAGAGCGCGTTTCTATGTACAAGCGCTTAACCGCGCTGATTTCAGCCAAATTCTTGATCTCATCGAGACTTCTGCTTGAAAGCACCACTTCGCAGCTCTTTACAACCTGCTTAGCCTTCTCAAAATAGCGAAAATCGATCAAAAACACAGCCTTTTCTTTAGACACAAAAACACAACCGGCTGACGAATGAAATCCGGTAAAATAGAGCCTGTTTGCACCGCTCTCAATGAGCACAGCCTCGCCGTCGGTCAGCATTTGCTGCAGTTTTTTAACACGGTTGGTCATTATATTATCCTCCTTAAAGATTGCGTAATACGCTGCAAATGTAGTTAAAGGTGCGCTTGACCGACGATATTGACAGCCGTTCACGCGAGGTGTGGATATCGAACATATCAGGGCCAAACGAAACGCAGTCTAATCCCTCTATCTTATCGCTTAGAACTCCGCATTCGAGTCCTGCGTGTATGGTAACGACCTGCGGTTCTTTGTTATACAAATCCTTATAGGTCGATATCATAACTTCTCGAAGATGCGATTTTTCGCTATATTCCCAAGGAGGATAGTGTCCGTGGGTATCATAATCGGCGCCAAATTCATCCGCGACACTTTTCAGCCTGTCGGAAAGGGCATTTTTAGCCGAATTAACCGAGCTTCTCAAGGAGAATGATAGGTGCGCGACGTTGTTTTCGGTTGAGAGAATCCCGAGATTAAGGGAGGTTTCAACAAGCTCAGGGAGATGTTTGTCCATTGATATGATCCCGTTAGGAACAGCCCTCAACAGTCCAACAAGCTTAATTGAGCTTTCATTATCAAAGGCAGTATCCGACAATTCAACCTGCTCAACAGTGATAGTCAGGCCGTTATCCGTACCTTTGTCGACATTTCCAAGGAAATATTCGATTTTTTCAGTTGGGTCTGAGTCGGTCGCGATAACGCAGACACATTCGCGAGGGATTGCATTATCCTTAAGACCGCCTTGCAGGCTGACGATATTATACTCATCAAGCGTACCCAAAAACTCGCCCATAACCTTGTCTGCATTAAGGCCACCCTTATCAATATCGACACCGGAATGACCGCCTTTAAGTCCTGAAACAATAATTTTGTAGCATTTTTTGTCATTAAGAGCAGGGAAGAGGGGGAGAGTAATTTCAGCTCTAGCACCGCCTGCACAACCAACGGTAAGCACTCCTTCCTCCTCGGAATCGATATTTATGAGCGTTTTACCGTTCAGCAGGGAAGCGTCAAGTCCGATTGCGCCGTACATCCCCGTTTCCTCATCAACTGTGAACACTGCCTCAATAGGCGGATGAGAAACGCTGTTGCTTTCCAATATTGCAAGAATCATTGCAACAGCAATTCCGTTATCACCGCCGAGAGTGGTGCCTTCAGCAGTTATAAAATCGCCGCCTATGCGTGTTTTAATAGGATCGTTATCAAAATCGATCTCAACATCAGGATCCTTTTCGCACACCATATCAAGATGTCCCTGCAAGATCACAGTCTTGTGATCTTCATAACCAGCTGATGCAGGTTTCTTGATAATTACATTGTGAAGGTCATCGGTATACCATTCGAGATTGAGTTTCTCGGCAAAATCGGTACAAAAATTGCTGATTTTCTCCATATTTCCCGAACCGTGCGGAATCGAACAAATTTTCTCGAACAATTCGAACACACGTTCGCTGCTTATAAGTTTATTATTCATAATTACTCCGAATCTTTATTATGGTTATTCTTTCTTGATTTGATGTTAGACAGGGGATTTGACTCGACCGCATCCTTTATCTGTGCGTTGGATAAATGGGTGTAAATTTGAGTTGTGCCGAGGTCTGCGTGGCCTAAAATGTCCTTAAGCACGCGAATATCGACGTTTCCGTGCTGATACATTAAGGTAGCGGCTGTGTGCCGCAGCTTGTGCACTGAGTAACCCTGACCGTCAAGGCCGATCTTCTCAAGGCTCATATACACAATATGTTGCACCGTCTTTCTGCTGATCCTTTTCTTCAATCTGCTCAAAAACAAGGCTTTCTTATGTTCGGCAGGAACTCCATCAACCGGCCTGACCTTGAGATAGTTGTTGATAGCGTCGATACACGCATCGTTTAGGTAAACAATTCGTTCTTTATTACCTTTACCTAAAACTCTGATCGAATTATCACTGCGAACATCGGTGACGTTAAGTCCGCAAAGCTCCGACAATCGAAAACCGCAGTTCAAAAACAAAGTCAAGATGCAATAATCTCGTTCTTTGTAATCACCGGAAACGCTGTTAAGCAGATCGATGCTTTGTTCAAGCGTAAGGTATTTAGGTAATGTTTTCTTGCTCTTAGGCGAATCAAGTTGATCGATGGGATTGACATCGAGAATGTTTCGCTTGACCGTCAGATACTTAAAGAAGGAACGCAACGATGAAGATTTTCTCGCACGGGTAAGGCTGTTGTTATTGCGTTCGTTCTTGCAGAATACGAGAAATTCATAAACTTCAGATAATGTAACCGAGCGTAAAAACTTTGCATCTATGTCGTTGATCGCAATTTCATTGAACTCAGTATCATCAGGAACGATTCCGCGATACAATTTAATATAACGGAAGAAGGTCTTAAGGTCGGAAACATATTCGTCGACGGTATGACCCGATCGGCCTTTAACGGTTTCGGTATAAGTGACATAATCGCGAACTATCTCCGGAAGGGCTAAAAACTCAGAATGATCCACAATTCTACCTCCTTATTATAAATTCCGTCCCCTGAATTATACAAAATACTCACTTTTTTATATTCTAACATTTTGGGAGAGGAGTGTCAATATGGTTTCATTTTTCAAGAAACATCATAAAAAGTTTGTTGTTTCTATTGTTTGTATAGTTATTGCCATTTCTTCTTCTGTTCCTGTTCTTGCTGAGAGTCTCGAGTATAATTTTACTTCTGTTTCTATATTAAATCGTGCTTATCCTGTTATTGATGAAGTACGTTCTGAACCGCAATATCCTTTTGATATTAATCTTAATAATACTACTAATTTTTGGTCTTCTAATGGTAACGGTGAAGGTGCTACAGAAGATTGGTTCAATTCGAGTTTCAAAGATGAGCCTTTAATGGCTATAAATAACAAAGTTGGCGGCGAACATACTTTTATTTGGGCCAACCATACTTTTGTTAAGTCTTTTTTATATGCTCATGAGGAATACCATTTTTATGTTGATTATTTAGATTTTTGGTTTGACTATAAGACTTACGAAAAAACCTATGAAGAGCGTTTTTCTAAGAATAGTGATGACTATTACTTTATAACCGGCGAAGATTATTCTATTACTTTGGATTATTTTTTACACGATTGTTTCGGTGGTGGTCTTCCTGAGGTCATAGATTTTGGTATATGGTTACTTCTTACAGTTCCTGCTGAAGATAATGATTTAGGCTTTGAATATTTATTTGTTCCTTATACTTTTGCTTTTTATGGTGATTATCCTAATCTTCAAAATATTGTTGATGCTGAACGACATACTTTGACTTGGGATTTCCGCTTTAATTGCGATTATAAAGGTCATACTCAATTTAATTTAGCTGCCGTCTTTTTTGCTTATATTGATGGCGAAGATCATTTTTATCCTGATTCTTTTAATCAATTTAAGTATCAACTTTGTGTATTTGACTTCTTTATATCTGAGAAGACTATTGCAGATCCTCTTTCTTCTACCAATGAAGATATGACTTATATGGTCGAAGACCTAAAGTCTGTTAATGATAATATGATTAGTGGCGCGTTGGATTCTTTTGGTTCGCTTATTGATTCTTTTGATGCTAATTCTCTTTTATCTTTTTCTAATGCTGCTTTAGCCTTTACTTCTGTATTTGATACATTTTTCAATACATATTCAGATTTAAGTATAGTATTGACTTTGGCTCTTATACTTGGTGCTTTTTCAATTATATGTGGTATTGTTGTATCTGTTGGTAGATCAAATTCTCGTAATTCTTCAAATTCTAATAAGAAAGGTAAGTGATATATTTGACCGCTGGTCTTGAATCAATTTTAGAGTTTTTCTCTTTGATTGGTAATGCTTTAACTTACCTTTTCACTTCAGTTATTCAATTATTTAGTATTTTAACTCGTTTTCCTGTAATCATTGGTTATATTGCACCTTTTCTTCCTGCTTTATTGGTT
>JAZTZA010000214.1:0-1362 GCA_045637185.1 Acutalibacteraceae bacterium | reverse complement strand
GGAAGCGGACCGGCAACGTGGACGCACAATCACAAGCCCGACGGCATACACGACCTTTGCGGAAATGTGTGGGAGTTTGTAAACGGCCTCCGCATTAAGGACGGCGTGTTGCAGATTATCAGAAACAACGACGCGGCTCTCAACGAGGGCGCAATCGCCTTTGACACCTCGGCAGACAGCGCGAATTGGGAAAACCTCATCGACCCGGACACAGGCAAGGCGATTTGCATTTCCGTCGGCGATGATATGAAATTCACGACCGATGAGCCGGAAAAGGGTTGGAACGGTCTGCGTTGGGGAGAAATTATTTCCGACATCGAATACACCGGGAAGATGAAAGAACTCGCGCTCTACCCCGGAGAGGAAAACGCATATTTCTACGCAGACAGCAACGAGGGAGAATATATCCCGTATCGCGGTGGCGGCTGGTACTACGGGTCGGATGCGGGTGTGTTCTCTGCGGACTTGGACGGCTCTCGCCCGAATACGGGCGCGAACCTCGGTTTCCGCTCCGCTTATTACAAGCGCAAAACTGATAACTGATTGCTGATAAACTGACGGAGGGGCGACAGCCCCTCCACAGGGAAAGGAAACGGAATGGATAAAAAATCAATTTTCACCGCACCGTATACTTGCGTGAGTTGCGGAAGCCCGAAGCCTCGGACAGAGGACGAACTCTGCCCCAAATGCCGCGCCGGGACACTCCTGCGCCCGTCGTTTGAAATGAACTACGACCCGCTGAACGGTGTATATAACATCGCCCAAAACATCGCAATTCAAGCAGCAGAACAGCAGGAAGAACTCATTTTGAAGACGGTACAGGAAATCGGCGGAAAGACATACGAGCATATCAGCGTATCGAAAGAAAAGGTCGTCGAGGCGTTCCAAGACTACCTCCGCCGGGAGGAGCAGTTACCACGCATTAAGAAGCCCGACGTACTGCGGGACGCTATCGATACCTACGGTATGGCGGCGCAGGTCGATATGGCTATCGAGGAAATGAGCGAGCTGACAAAGGCTCTATGCAAGGAACGCCGGACGCAGCTTGAACTCGGCAAACACGCAGAGGCTCACGCCAACGTCATAGAGGAAATCGCCGACGTAGCAATTATGCTGAAACAGTTGCTCATTATGTTCGATAAGGACGGCGAAATCCAAAAAGAGGTTGATTATAAAATCGACCGCCTCGAACAGAGGTTACAGAAAGCACACAAAGAAACAGGAGGACAGAGCGTATGAATAGCGTTAAATTATCGGGCCGACTCACCGCAGACCCGGAACTCAAAATGACCCCGCAGAACGTAGCGGTAACGACCTTTATTTTGGCGGTAGACCGCAGAACAAAGGAAGACAAGGCAGATT